>JAAYVN010000023.1 GCA_012517155.1 Ignavibacteriales bacterium
ATGGTAAAGGGTTTGAATTTTGGGATAATGACCTTGTGGCTGATGCCGGAGGAGACGCTTCAAGTTTCTCAAATGGGATAATTTTGGGGAAACTATTAAAGATAAAAGATACCCTGAATTGTTCCTGGTGGGAGGCAAGGTTCAGGGCAAGAGCAACTGCGGATAGGAATGAACCCAACAGGAATAATATTGACACGATAGACGGAATCCACTGGTGTAAGGAAAACGGGTTTGGGATAATAAACGTAGCAAACGCAATAGCTTATACCGGAGACATCCCGCTTGACCCATACCGAAGAAGAATAGGGGATGTAGGGAGTTTAACCCTAACAAGAGCTGAGGATTATATCTCAATAGCCTATGACGAGATAACAAACGCTACCAGCTATGAAGTGCAAATGGAGACTGACGGAGAATGGATTGATTATACCGAGAGCACTTATACGTGGACTGAAAAGGGGACTTACAAGTTTAGATACAGGGGCAAGATGGTTGACCCCGACAACGGGAATATCGAGTATTCGGAATGGGCTGAGGGTACAGCGGTTATAACGATGACCCCCGGCACGATAACCGTAACAAACAGCAATTACACCGACAACAGCATAACGATACAAGCTATACAGGATTGTTCGGATTATGAGATTTTCAGGAAGGTTGGGGGGAGTAATTTTATAAAACTGACGACATCCGGTTTAACCCATACTGACGCCGACACGGTCAACTTTATTTATCATTACAGATACCGGGGATATAACAGATATAACAACGTTTATTCGGAATGGAGCGAGGAAGCGGTTATCAGGGGGATGCCGTTATTTCAGAAATTATCAATAGTAGTAAAGGAACAGATATGAAAAAGATACTTTTAATCATGGTGATATTGGCTATCGGAGTGTTCGGGCAGAACAACGACAAGCCGATTAAGTTACTCACACAGCAGGAAATTCAAAACAAGGTATTCGAGAAGACTATTGAGGCGACAAGGGTCAAGGTGGTGAATACCTCCTCCCCGATCGAGAAAGAGGCCTCGGACTTTTCGGATGGCACAGAGAGTTTTGCAACTGCAACAGATATTCTAAGCGGTGTACAGGATACAGTTACTTTCAACTTCGGCAATCAGTTCAAAACTTGTGCGGTAATTATTAAGGATACAACTGATGGTTCAGCATTGGTAGATTCTGTTAAGATAGAGACTTATAATTCTACATTAGCTACGTGGACAACTAAGGCAGTAGGACTCTATGATGCAGGTACTGGTGATATATGGTATGGAGACTGTATAGTACCTGGAAATGGAGTAACTAAGAAGTATTATCTTAATACATTATATCCATCACAAGTAAGAATAACGTGGTATAAGTCTGTATTAGATGCGGATAATCCGTCTTATCCAAAAGCTGGCAGAATAGTTCCAATAGCATTTGAAGGGAGCAACTAATGAAAAAGTTATTAATGATTATATTATTACTTGCAGGGATAACATACTCACAAGTAAATCCATTCCCTGTACGAACATTTTGGAAAGATAGTTCGGGTACAATAGTGCCTAAGACGCCTTTTAGTACGAGAATTAATCAGTTGTCAGGAAACTATATAACAGCGAATACGGCATTCCAAAGTGATACGTATAATGGCAGAACGAGTGCAGGACTGACAATAGCCACAACAGTTGCTAATGGAGTTAATATAAGCACAACCAAACTTGATGTAACAAGTCAAAGCAAAGTAAAACTAAATATAGATGCGGATAGTAGTATTGTGAAAGTAGATAGTCTTTTATATGCTACAAATGTAAAGACAACTGGGACAATACAAGCAGGTACTTGGTTCGTGGGCAATTCAGATGCTTATGGACTTTATTACAATGGGACTTCGGTTGGATTTTTAGGGAAAGGTGGCTCAAATTCTTTTATAATGGGCAATGCAAGTTTATCTTTGGGTGCTTCAACAGGTGCTATGACAGGCGACTTATATTGTGATGATATATATATGGACGGAGCATTAGACAGAGACTCCTTGACATTTAGAACAGAAGCAAGTAAAATAGATAGTGCGACAATAATAAGTTTAGCGACTGGGAAAGCTGGATGGGGAGAGATAATGATAGGAGATGCACAAGAATGGGCAACCTTCCATTTTACAAGTGCGGGAGCAGTAACCTTAAGAACTAATTCAACTAACGTAAGCACAACACCTTTCAATGCAAACACCTTGAATATATATGATGCGGGAACTAATGTTGCTATACAGAACTACCTTTCGGCAGGTCAATTAAAGGTAGCTATCAACGTGAAATACTTTACACCATAATGATTAGTCTAATATTCTTAGCGCTTGCAAGTATATGTAACTCAATTATGGACACCACCATGTTTAGGTTTAATACATCCATATTTAAGACTGATAACCAATGGTGGAATACTTGGTGGTCTGACAGGTCTAAGAGGTTCTGGATAGTGCAACTGAATGACGGATGGCATTTCTTAAAGATGTGGGTGGTGGTCTTTATTATCTTAGCGATAGTATTCTATCAACCCATATTTATTTACTACATAGACTTCTGGATATATGGATTGGTCTGGAACTTAATGTTTAATTTAGGATATGATATTCTCTGGAGAAAAAGGTGATCTTGATAGTGATTAAAAGATTATTTGTAAGTCAATGGATAGGGTACTCATTCTTATTGGGTATCATAGCAGGTTGTATAGCTTACTTCCTGAATTTACCTTATCTGTATCCTCTGGCATTTGTGTTATTGACTAATATGTTTGACCTAATCGGATATGGGAATATACAACAGATAATTTTCGAGTATGATGTCAATATATATTCTGTTACATTACCATATTATCGTATTATTCAGAAGATGTTCAACTGGTTGTTAGTTGCAACTGTTTGGAGTATTACAGGTAACTGGATTATAGCATTGGGTTGTCTTTGTGCAAACTTTGGAGGATTTCAGGACTTACTCTATTACATTTTCGGACGTTATAACCTGAACCAGAATTATACCTGGTTACGATGGACTCCTTTAGGTATGCTTATAGGGGATTTGAATAAATGGGAATTCATAGCACAGGGATTGATTAGTTTTACATTAATAATTATAGGAATATGGAGGTTATGTTAATGAGTGAACAGATGAGGAAAGAATTGAAAGATAAGGGATTCCTTATATTACAAACCTGGCATATATTTCTTATCATAGCAAGTATTCTGTTAAGCACAGGTGTTATGATAGGTGCTATGCAAAACAGACTCAATAACGTAGAGATAAGGACAGGACAATTAGAAGTTTTTAGAGAAGAACAGGAAGCAAAAAATGTAATTACAGGGACTAAGAGAGACCGACAATTCCATGAGATACAGATGAATATGAAGAAGCTAATGGAAAAGAATGGATTAGACTATCAGAAAGTAGAAGACTAACAACAAATGAAAGGTTCAAAGATGAGTAATATCAAGGATTTATTGACAACCATATTTGCTATAGTAGCAATAGTAGCAGGTGCTATCAATGGTTACTTGCAGAGTATAGGCACAGGAGAGATTGACTGGTTCCAGTTTGTAATGGCAATTATAGTTGCACTTGTGGCATGGCTTACAGGCAAGAATGCTAATGGCACATCAAAGAGTGCTAACCAACTTACTATCCAAAAAAAAGCGAAGGAATCAACAAAGTAATGGATAAGGAAACTGTAATAAAAGATGTAATCCTGTATGCTGCTGGGGCTATCGGAGAACGTGAGACACCTCCCAAGTCTAATCGTTCTGCACTTATAGACCGTATTCAGCAACCATTCGGGCTAATAGGGCAACAGTATTGCGTGATGTTCGTACTATGGTGCTATATGAAGACCTTAGAGCGTCTCAAGTTACGGTTTCCATTTTCCAAAACGGCGAGTTCCCAGACCCTTTATGAGAACTGTAAAAAAAAGGGATGGACTACAACAAATTTCAGCGAGGTTCAGCCCGGTGATATTATGATCTTCCGCAAATATCACACCTGGACGGGTCACGCAGCTTTGGTTGTGGACGTAGAGAAGGACAGCGTGACAACAATCGAGGGGAACACAAGCAACTCTAACTTTGGCAATCAGAGTGACGGTGACGGAATATGGAAGAGGAAGAGACCCGTCAATTTATCTGAGTTCACCGCCGATGACTGGTACATCCGGGGATTTATTCAAGTAAGAAAGGCATTAGAGATATGAGGTGGTTTCATTGGGTTATCGTAGGGGTTTTTTGTATCGCATTAATCTCTCTGTATTTTTACGACTCCGGCAAAATGCACGTTCTGAAAGAGAGGATCGCACAACTATCCCTGGTTTCCCCGGACACAATACGTTTACCGGGGAAGGTTGATACGGTTATAATTAAAAAGTATTACCGGGACACGGTTATTGTCAGTAACGACAGAGAACTTGATACGACAGTTGTTATGGACGATCACAGACTTATCTTGCAGGGTGCTGATCCGTTCCTATACATAGACCTGGAGTGTATGAAGCCCGAAACTATCATCACACGCATAGACACTATATATAGAAGGGAACTCAGAGAGGTCGAAGTGGTAAAACACGAGAATGATTGGAATGGGCTTGGCTTGGCGTACGGTGCCGGGGTCATTACGACCCTGATAGTCTGGCTTATCGCAAAATAATATTAAAATATTTTTCTCCTTAACCCTTGATTTTCGCATAAAATCGAGGGTTTTTTATTTATCCAAAAAATAATTGAAAATAATTTCAGAAAAGACTTGACAATCATCTTTTAATTTCTTATATTTGGGTAGTCAATTTAATGTAATTGAATTTAACTTAAATTAATTGAAAGAATAAAATGGATAAGAACACGACACCGATTGCACCCAAACTTGGGAATAAATTTGCAACATTATCTATCAAGAGACTTACCGCCCGAAGATTTTCCAAGAGGGCAGATTCACACGCAAGCCGCACAAAGTACCTCCAATACCTTATGGACTTGGAGGATTCCCTGAAAGAAAAAAATTCATCAACTAAATCTTAGGAGTTATCATGGAAGAAAGTGCTATAATTTTTTTGTGTTTGGTTTCCTCATTCGCAATTATGTCTTATCTCGGTTATCGCAAAAAGAAATATGACCTTTCCGAGAAAGAACTGTTCCTCGAAAAGCAGGAAACAAAAAATGCCGAAGCTGAGGCAAAGGTAAAGGCACATTGGGAAGAGTATATTGGTATTAAGTCTAAAATGGTGGAATACAAAAAAAACCTCGACACGGCTAACGAGGTTATCCGGCATCAGGCAGTTGAAAACGATAGTCTGAGAGCGGTTATCAGGGGGATGAGTCGGGAAATCAAAGACACTCACGACCATTATTTTGATGTAAAGGCGGAGGTAGAGAATGCGTAGGAACCAACCCAGAATCCCTTTTGGATGGCAGTATGACCCTTACTCATCACCGGAGGAAAGAATATGTTATCAATGCGGTGCAAAGTTTGAGATGGAAGATGACACTCTTGAGGACGAGGACTATTGCGAGGAGTGCAGAATGTACTGTGTTCATTGCGGAGAGAGAATATGGGATTGCGACTTAGTGGATCAGGGCAATAAGTTCTGTTCAGAGCTTTGTCACAACCTATATAGGCAGGATATGCAATGAGACGAGACGGAGATAAAATAGGTTTCGGATGTGTGACCGTTATTGTAATACTCGTGATATTCTGGTGGTTAGGGTTAGCAGGAATTTTATAAAAAATCCCCGTCAAGATTTCTCCTGGCGGGGTGCAATAAAGAATTAATTAAACAACAAACAAAGATAAAGGAATTTTTATGAAAACGCAACAAGAAATTGAAAATTTTTTCACACCTCTGGCAAACAACAGACCGTATTTGAAAGTTGCGGCTGAGGGGTTTGCGGGTTCTGGTAAAACTTATACTTGTGTGAACTTTGCAATAGGTTTACACAAAGACATCAAATCCACGAAACCAATAGTGTGTTTTGATACCGAGCGAGCATTAAAGGCATTGAAACCGTTATTCGATAAAAGCGGGATTCAGGTATTAGTTAGGGAGTCCAGGAGTCTCGCTGATCTCGTTAAGACGATAGATTATTGCGAGAGTGGTGTTGCAGATATTCTCTTAATAGACTCAATCACCCATGTTTGGGAGGCTTATCTTGAGAATTACAAGGCTGAGAAAAAGAGATCATTTATTCAGTTCCAGGATTGGGGAGTATTAAAGCCCCTTTGGAAGAGACAGTTTTCGGATAAACTCGTTATGAGTAAACTGCACATTTTGTTCACCGGAAGAGCGGGCTACGAGTATGATAATGAGTTGAATGAGGCAACGGGGAAAAAAGAACTTATGAAGTCCGGCATTAAAATGAAGGTCGAAGGGGAGACCGAATACGAGCCGGATATTGTTTTTTTGATGGAGCGACAGAAAGAGTTCAAAGACGGGAAACAGGTTATCACCCGTTCATGCAGCATCCTGAAAGACAGGACTACGATGATTGACGGTATGGAGTTTATTAATCCCTCCTACAAAGATTTCAAGCCCGCAGTCAAAGTCCTTTTGAATGGGACAAGCAAAGATTTAGACGTAACCCCGGAAGCTAAGGACGAGTTCGCAACTATGGAGGACAATTACGACAAGTCCCGGAAACAACGTGATATTGCCCTTGAGGAAATTCAGGGCATATTGACACAACTCTTCCCCGGTCAAACTTCAAAGGAAAAGAAATTGAAGGTTGATATTCTTGAGAGAGTTTTCCTAACCCGATCTTGGAAGGCAATAGAAATAATGCCAATCGGGGGTTTAATGAACGGTGTCGCAACTCTTGAGAAGTTCAAGACCGATGTCAGTAAGCTACTCAAAGACGCCTCTGTTGAGGGCGTAGAACCTGAGACTGAAACAATATTAGCACTTCTTGACGAGGTTGAGCCTGATGGTGCGGGGAATGATTTGGAATTACTTTATGGAGATATAAAGCAATGACAAAACAAGAGATTAAAGAGAATATAGAGTTATTAGAAGACTCTAAAACAAGCCTCCAAGGGCAGATTAATGCCCTGGAAGACGAAATACATAAGATTCGGAAGAAACTCAATGCTTTGGAAGATGCCCTCTGGTTGATTGAAGAACAAGAGGACGCAGGCAAAATCCAACAGCCGATATTGACGCCAACAGTTGATGAGTTCTTCAAAATGATTCAAGCAATAACTTATGAATATGCGAATTCTTTGCGAGGAGATAAGCAGAATGGCTAAAATAAACCTTGATATTTATTATAAGTATCGAGACGTTCTGGGAGAGGACGAGGCGATGAAACTTTGTAAAGAGGATCAGAAGAAAAGGAGTAAAGAGGATCAGAAGAAAAGGACTCCGCCTCCTCCCTCCCCTGATTTATTCCTCCCCCCGATGCCTGAGACCCTACACGGTTTAGCAAACAAGATAGACTCCCGATATTCCCAAAGACTGACAGAAACTCAAAGGCGAGTTCTACGGGCTTACACGGAACTTGGGGCTTTAACCGATCTTGAAATGGAAGAGGCTATTGGGATGAGAAACACATCCGTTATGGCAAGGCGAAACGAGTTGATGAGTCCGAAGATAAATTTAGTGGAATTTTCACATAACAAAATTAATCCGCATACCGGGAAGGTGAATGCGGCGTACCGAGTGAAAGGGAATTGAGATGAAGTTCAGAAGGAAAACAGAAGTAATCGATGTACTCACACAAGTAACTCAGAGACAAGCAGTACCGTGTGGAAAGTTATAAAACCATAGAGGATAAAGAATGCCAAAGTGTAAACATTGTAACAAAGACATCCAATTTATTAAGACTGCCACAGGGAAGATATGCCCCGTAAATACGGAGTCCCTCAGCGATGAGGAGTTATCAGCGATTTCTACCGTAATATTTAATCCTAAAATTCACAAGACACATTTTATTGACTGCCCGGCAGCGGAAAGGTTTAGAAAATGAAAAAGAAAATTAGTGATGCCCTAAGTCTTCTGAGGAAACACGGGTTCACCGTCATAAACAACAACTACAATCACCGATTTGGAAAAGCGATGGCGGGCTTTGTGGATTACGTTATCTACGATTATCTGACCGTTTACTTTATCGAAGTGAAGATCGGGAAGGATAAGTTCAGCGAGGAGCAGGAGATTACTAAAAAGAAACTATCGAGTATTGCCGAGAATAACAACGGGGTAGTTTATCTCATAATCCCGGATGACACTAAGGCGAAACAGTTCGTGGATGACCTTGTCACGACAAAGGTAGTGCGTTATGGGGAATAAATATCGAACCTTGTCAGCCCTTGTTCTTATTGGGCTTTGTGTCCTGAATTATTATTATCCCCTGATGTTCTCTTGTGCGGCGCTTATTATCGGGGCATTCTTTCTGTTCATAGATTGGTTACTGGAGAGCGATTTGAGAGAAATTATAAAAAGAAAAGAAAGCGAGAATCGAATGTTTCATTTGCCTTAGAGAGGCTCTAATGCAGTTTTAAGGGGTATTGAGTGGTGGAACTGGTAAACACTAATACGGTTAAGTCTCTGAAAATCGATGTGATTTAGTTCACGGAACATTGAGACATACAGGTATCGAATCCTGTCTCAATACCCTATAATTTTAAGAAAGGATAATAAGATGTCGAGTAGAAAAAATGAAAACGAAGAGTCAAAAGAAAATTGTTGTGGAAAAGATTGGTGGGGGAAAAGACCATTAGCAGGATATGGAGTTAGCAGAGATGGTATGAAGTTTTGGAAAAGACTACTTCATAAAAAAGAACGTTGGTTAGGAAAGAAAGTAACAAATGAAGAAAGTGAGTGAATGAAATGAAACATCTTGATGACTGGGAGAAAATGAGAGAAAAAGCATTTGCAGAGATTACAAGAGTGCATGGTAAATTAACTTTTACTAATCATGCAATATTCAAAAGAGATATGAAACGATTTGAAAAACTATGGAGAAAAGATAAAACTCTTTTCGAGAAAGAATTAAGAATATACTATGATAAAAATACATTTTAAGAAAGGAATAGAAGATGCTAAATGGATATAATTTCCCAATAGTTTTTAGATTTGATGATGGTCAATTATTTGAAGAAAACGATATTATAGAAATTACTTACGAACATAGAATTATGGAAATCAAAATACTTACAATAATAGCCAGAATAGTTTCTTGGGATTGTCGAGAAATAGGCGAAGAAGTTATAGTTGTTGATTGTAGTAAACCGATGCATTCTGATGTTAGAGAAATTCCTGTTAAGAATATTAAAATAATAAAGAAAATGAGTGAGTGATGAAAGAGATAAAATTTAGAGGTAAATCTATAAAGACAGGTAATTGGCTTTTCGGAGATTTAGTACAAGATTTAAAGAATAATCGATGTGCTATAGTTCCTCAAGAAAGAGTTTGGCAGGTTGTAGATTATGAAGTTGATTCTGAATCGGTCGGACAATACACAGGACTGAAAGACAAGAACGGGAAAGAGATTTATGAAGGGGATATAATAAATTATTATAATTGTGTTTGTGAATGGTTCCCTCAATATGCACAATATATATTTCATATGGGAGTCTATGTTTTTTCCTTTGATGAACTTCCTCAGGATTATATTCAAGTTATCGGTAACATTTACGAAAATCCCGAATTAATAGGATGGAAGACAAATGAGACAAATTGACAGCGTTCGATATTACAAAAACAACGAAATCCGAGACAAGGGAATTAAGTATTTTGTGGACTTCCTAAAGACCAATATCAAGGGATTATCGAGAGAAAACCAAGTGAAAGTTTACTCGTTAGCAGAGGGTTATAAGCTTGAGGGTAAACTGACCGACAAACAATATAATCTACTTGAGGGA
>JAAYVN010000024.1 GCA_012517155.1 Ignavibacteriales bacterium
AGATGGTCATTTATTGTAAAACAATCTTATAAAATTTTACTCTGTGGTCTCTGTGTTTTTTTCTCTGTGGTCTCTGTGTGAAACTGTTCCATTTGCCTATGAACCTTGTCAGAAAACAGAATCCGCCCCAGAGGACGGAAAAAGGTTGATTTGTCGATTTGTTAATCTGCCTGCCCCGTGAAGCGGGGTGAAAATCTGTGGTTAAGAGCTATCAATCGCCGAAGGGAGGGAAAGAATGAAAAAAGCTCTCACGGGGTTTATTTATTTAAAACAATTTTGTAAATTTGGTTTCAGAATTTAGAATTGCATTATATCGCGGTTTTCGCCAATGGCGTTTTATAAAATAAAGAATTGAATAGAAAGGTTTGAAAATGACTGATAAATTTTCTTCAACAAAGTTTTTGGTAATGTGCGGACTGGTATTGTTTGCTGCTTTCGCAAGATTCATCCCCCATCCCCCGAATTTCGCCCCCATAGCAGCTATGGCACTCTTCGGCGGCGCTTATTTAAGCAATAAAAAACTTGCATTCATTGTCCCCTTCGCAGCACTTTTCCTTTCGGATCTGGTGATTGGACTTTATGAGGGGATTTGGGTGGTATATATCAGTTTTGCACTGGTTGTGCTAATCGGAATGACCCTGAAAAACCGTATCAAAATCGGGAATGTTGCTGTTGCATCCATAACCGCTTCCGCGGCTTTCTTTGTGATCACCAATTTTGGCGTATGGGCAATGGGCATTCTTTATCCCAAAACTGCCGAAGGTCTGATTGCCTGCTATACCGCAGCCATTCCTTTCTTCCATAACACCTTGTTGGGCGATCTCTTTTATACAGGCGTGCTTTTCGGAGTGTATGAAGTGGTTAAGGTAAAATTTCCGGTTCTTGCAGAAGCAAAAAATTCTTAGTTAGTTGTTAATTTAGCCGGGATGGGAGAATACTTGTTTCTGTTCCGGCTTTTTTTATTTTAAATTTTTTCCCCGCTCCAGTGCGAAGTTGACGATTTTTAAAAGTATATCGTTATACGAAAATCCCGCATATTCCGCCGAGCGCATGAATCCGAGCCCTTCGGTAAGATCCGGATTCGGATTTACCTCCAGCACGAAAATCTCATTTTTTCCGTTTATGCGGATATCAACCCGCGCATAGTCCCGTACTCCCATTATTTCATAACAGGTGAGTGCAATTTCTTCGATTTTTTTTGCAATACCGGCCGGGATATCCGCCGGGCATACCGGCTGGGTTTTATGGTACGCAACGTGCAGCGGGTCCCATTTTGCCTGGAAGCTTACTATCTTTTCAAGTTCCGGGGGCATTTCGGAAAAGTCTATTTCACTTATCGGAAGCACCACCGGGTCTTTTTCTCCAAGCACGGAGACGTTAAATTCCCTGCCGGCAATGAATTCCTCCGCAAGCACCGGTTGCCTGAAGTCGGATAATATGTAGTTTACCCGCCTGGAAAACGCCTCGTGGTCATACACAACCGCATCGTTATCTATTCCCCCGCTTCCGTCTTCGTATGCCGGTTTGATTATTAACGGGTAGTTGAGATTGTGGGGATATTCATCCGCCGGTTTTTCGATTATCACAAAATCGGGAATACGGATTTTGTGTGCTCTTAGAAGCTTTTTGGTAAGGATCTTGCTCTGGCAGTTTGCTAGCGCATGCGGAGGGGCTCCGGTATAGGGGATGCCGAGAAGTTCGTATATCCCCGCTATGTTTTTTTCATACGTCACTTCTTCGTAGAACAGTTCCACAAAATTGAATATAACATCCGGTTTTTCGGTTTTTAGGTTATTTACAAGCAGATCAAAATTATCCGCCAGGTTGAGGGAATATGCTCCGAACCCAAGCGAGCGGAGGCGGTTTACTATGTCCTCGTAATCTTCAAACGGGGTGGCTTCGTGGACGTCCATGACCGGGACAAAATCAAGATTATGCTTCGGATCGTATGGATCCTGCTTTTTTGTTTCGGACACGGGTTCGTTAAATAAGACTGCAACTTTTGTCAAATTATCTATCCGGTTAAATTTTTCAAAATTCTTAACTTAATTTAAGAAAGATTAGGGAGAGGTGAAAATGTTTTATCGTGTGACGGAAAGCAAGGAAATAATATTTTTTTTTATATCGGAATAAGGTATATTTATAGACTTAAATTTAACAATTTATCGGTTTTCTTTAAAATCAAAAAACGAAAGGAAAAATATGCTTAATATAAAAACATTCTTAGGTTTGTTTTTAGTTATAGCTCTACTGTTAGCTGGTTGCCAGCAGAAGGAAGAGCCACAGCCTCAGCCGGAGCAAAAACCCGCAGCAGTAAACGAGGCTCCGCCGGCAGCTACTCCGGCTCCGGTTGATACCGTTAAGGAAGAGCCTAAGCCTGAATTCCCCGATATGACCGGAACCTGGACAGGCGCTATGGATGGACACGCTACCACCCTTAAAATCACAAAACAGGATGGCGAAAAATTTAGCGGCACCATCTTTGTTAATTTCCGCGAAGCGGTTAATCAGTCTGTCAGCGGAAAAATCAACCTCGAAAAACGTGTTGTGACAATGTCTGACCTTATTAAAGCCAGATCCATGGGTACTTACTATGCCACATTGTCAGAAGACGGAACGAAATTATCCGGCTCTTTTACTCAAACGGTTGATAAAATAAAAGTGAAATTTAATTTATCTAAGAAAAAATAAACAGAAAGGAATATTATATGAAAAAGTTATTAATTCTCCCTTTGCTGTTCGCCATCAGCATGCTCTTTGTTTCATGCGAGGACACAGCAACAGACCCGATCGTTACTGTTGTAAAGGGATCGGTTTATGTGCAGTCAACTCCGGTCGGCGCACAGATATGGGTTAACAATACCAACACCGGCAAAGTCACTCCGGACACAGTGGCTAATCTTGACAGCGGAAACGTGGCAATTACTCTGAAACTTGCCGGTTTTGTAGATTCAACGGTTACCGTAAATATATTACCTAATCAGGTAAGACAACTTGCTGTTACCTTAACCCAGGTACTCAATGCAGTTAAATACGGTCCGGTTAAAATCTGGGAAACTTCCGGAACAACCGCAGCTCAACCGAGCGGTCTTGTTCTTTCAAGCGGAAATGCGTACGGAATATCCGGCACAAGTAAAGACAGCGTGGATATTTACTACTCCTCGACCGGCTGGCTTGTTAAGAGCGCTCACCTTACCAGTTTACCTAGAACCGCTTACTTCAAAGCTGCAGGTGCAGGAATTATCAATATAAATGACGGCGTTGCTTCATCAACTCAGGATGCTTCCTGGGGCGATAACATGATTGACAGAAATACCAACGGATATTACTTCATCAAAACACATGACGGAAACTATGTGAAAATAGTTGTATCCGCTTTTGGCGGCGGCACAGCCGGCAATCCTGCTTGGGTTGAAGTAACCTGGTGGTATAATAAGACCGTAGGCGATAAGAGATTCCCGACTAACTAATTAATCAGTCGGACAAATTGAAAACCCCCCTAGCCCGGAACCGGGAGGGGGGTTCTTTATTTTAAATCGGGTTTGATTTTTTAGTTCAGTCCGCACATGCCCGAGGAACAACCGCCGGAGTAGTCAACTCCGCAGTTTCCCGATGCGCACGGGGAGGTGGAATATGTTGAGGAACTGTTTACTGATGCGCTGAATGAAGAAAACAGTTTTTTATTGTTAAGTGAATGGCATGACGGGCAGTCCACTTCACCAGCCTGCACCGATGATTTGTGAAGTACTTCAAACTTGTTGCCGCAATCGCCGCATTTATATTCAAAAACAGGCATATGTCTCCTTTTTTTGTTTTTGTTGATTTATTTGATTATTAAAAAATTATTGCTTGTCGAGATTAAGGAATTTAAGCAATTCCGCATGAACCTCCTCCGGAAATTCAACTTCCTCTCCGGCAAATAATGTAATGGTGGATTTTACCGATTCGAAATAGTTCCGGCAATTTGTGCACGATTCAAGATGCTTTCTCATCTCCACGCACTTTGGTGAATTCATGTCTTCGCCAAGAGTATCGCATACGTGGCTCATTACATCATGGCAGGATGATTTTTTCTCTTTCATTTTACAAACTCTTTAGTTAGTTCTTTTCTTAAAAAAGCCCGGGCGCGGTGCAATCTTGATTTGATTGCGGAAACTGACAAGCCGGTGATTTTCGATGTCTCTTCTATGCTCAGTTGCTCAACGTCCCGTAGCGTAAAAACCATCCTGTACTCAGGAGTCAGCTTGTTTATGGCTCTGTCCAGTATCTCCCTTAGTTCGTTGTTTTCGAGCTGTTTTATCGTCAGTGTGCTCCAGTCAACTATGTATTTATCGTCAAAAAGAGA
>JAAYVN010000025.1 GCA_012517155.1 Ignavibacteriales bacterium
AACGTTTTGCGTGTATGTGCAGTAGCGGATTAGAAGAACTTTCATGTCCGTTTAGCATAATGTTTCTTAGATGCACAGACCTTTGATTTACCACATCACCCGCTATTGCCACATACACGCTGTTGTGGGCAGTGGTTCTATTCTTCGTCATTTTCAACTGTCGCAAATTTTAGAGTTGTCTGTTCTAATAATGGTTTCAGTCTTTTTTCTGACAAGTCAATATATTCTTGTGAAATATCGTAACCTACAAATTTTCTTTCTGATTTAATGGCAGCAACTGCTGTTGTTCCACTGCCCATAAAAGGGTCAAGGATTATATCTCCTTTAAAGGAATAAAGTTGAATTAGTCTATAAGGAAGTTCTTCTGGAAAAGGTGCTGGATGTCCAATTCTTCTTGCACTTTCTGCGTTCATTGTCCATATAGATTTTGTCCACTCCATAAACTGTTCTTTTGTTATGGTATTTTCTTTTTTCCCTTTATCTCTTTTGTAGTCACCTTTTGAAAATACTAAAATGTATTCATGTATATCTCTCAAAATTGGATTAGCTGCACTTTGCCAACTACCCCAAGCTGTTGAAGGACTTGCACTTGCTGCCTTGTTCCAAATGATTTCTCCACGCATATTAAAGCCAATATCTATCATCATTTTAGAAATATAGTCAGAAAGTGGTATATATGGTCTTCTTCCAAGATTGGCTACATTTATGCAAGCCCGACCACCATTGACTAACACTCTGTAGGTTTCTCTAAAAGAGTTTTCTAAAAGTTGCAAATATTCCTTTAGTGATAAATCTTCATCATACTCTTTTGAAACATTGTAAGGTGGCGAAGTAATCATTAAGTGCACCGAGTTGTCGGGTATCTCTTTCATATTTTCTGCCGTACCAAGAATAAATTTATTTTCCAACACTTTCGGAAATTCATTTTCATTCTTGTCAAGAATTTTTTTTTCGCTAAGTTCTGTGTAAAGTTTTGAATTATAAAACTTTGAACTGTCGTGATTAATTCTTCCCTTTGTTCCGAAAGCACTTGTTTCTGTTCCTTTTGTTCTTTTCATTTTAGCTTCGGATTAAAGTTAAAAATTTCTCTGCTTTTGCAATATCTGTGGCTTCTTGACTTGCTATTCTTATAATCTCTCCAAGTTTTAATTTTGAAATCATTGAAGAAAAGTAATTCATATCATTAATTACAAGTTCTTTACAATTGTCATAGAGTTGTTTTTTGTCTAAAATTGTTTGGAAACCAAATTTCGGGGTATTCTTAACATAGTCAGCATTTGTAGGATTTGGGTTCAACGACCAAAAACCTTGAATAACACCTGAAGTTTTTAAAAAATCAACCTTTTTAATGTAGCTGTCAGTTATAGGGCTGTTTCCTAAGACAACAATGGGGATTTTCGTTGATGCAATACCTGAAACACGAATATTAATTGATTTTCCAATGGCTTTAAGCATTGAATCAGAACGTAGTAATGAAGGGTTTCCTTTGTGTTGTTTATAGTCGCCAACATATTCTACCTTATTTGGGTGAATAAATTTATAGTTGGAAACTACGCTCATTTTAATCTCAAACAGAAGTTTTATGTTTTCGGGCTTTTGCACTGTATTATTTGTTGTGCAAAATGCAAGGTCTGCACTTGATTGTCTTGACAAACCAAGTTCGTCACAAACAACACTATTTACAGCGTGTAAGTCTAATTCTTTGGCGATTGGTTCAAAAAGTGTTTTGCACCACTTTTCTGTGAACTGTCCAATAAGTGCATTTCTGCTTTGTAAGGTTTGCCCTTCTGCATCTGAACCTTTTGGAACATAGGCAAAATAGCCACCCTGTAAATTATAAAATAGCTGTTCAGGAGAAGCAAAGTTCTTTAATGCTTCTGTAAAAAATTGTATTTCAATGTCGTTGTTCCAAAGTGTCATCTTATTTTCTTACTTATGTTGATTTTAAGGTTCAAATTTACTCTTTTTTATCGGGTTATTTGTGGTTTCGGTGTCTTTTTACCATTGCACACAACGTTAAGGCTATGTGCAGTGCCGATGTTAAAACTTGCACAAAAGTAAATTAAAAGCACAATGGAACATGATTTAGAAATATTCGATAAAGACGGAAAGGCATTGCATATAGCCAGTGTTATAAGCCGGTTTTTATTCAAACAGGCAGAAAAACACGATAAAGATGTTGAAGATTTAGTTATAGGTTTAGAGATAATATACCCACTGCGTGATGATGGTTGCAACAAATTACAACTACTCGATTGCGACTTTAATCTGATTGATGAGATTGTTGCTCAAAATGGCTTATAACGTAACGAGGCTACCCGCATTTGGCGAATAGCGGGCTTATTCACTTTATTACTTATACAAACAATCATGCGGGCTACACACGTCCAAAATCGCACTATTTCGCCAATTGTCGGGTAGGCGTGTGTTATGGGCTGGCGATTCTATTTAAA
>JAAYVN010000003.1 GCA_012517155.1 Ignavibacteriales bacterium
CCAGTTTATTAATCAATGGAAGTTCCCCCTAGCAATGAAAAAAATAGCAAAGTTTGGGGAAAATTTTATTATTCATAATGAAGTTAAATATTTTTTGATTTCGATAGACAATGACAGTTTGAGGGTAATTCTGGATATACCCAACAACGGGAACTTCCTAGCAATAGATTACCCGTATCTGATAAAGCCTGTAAGCCCAACCCTGGAGTTATATAAAATCTCCTCCACTTTAGAATTTTATTTAGAGCAAGTTATAGAGACAACTCCCTTCAAAAATGCAGTGGCAGGGAAAGGAATTGTAGCTTATTTAAGAAACATATATGTCCCCCCCCCAAGCTCTTATTTTGAGGCAATTACTACGGTCAGAAGTCTCACAGAGCCCGGATTTCCCATTATACATGAAAACACTCTCGGGGCAATGGAGGGATTAACACTGAAAGATGTCTCGAAATTTTTCCATGCGATAAGTTCGGATAATCCTTCTATTTTTGGTGTTTTTAATTACTCCGGTAATGTATTCGGATATTTCAGCAAAACAAATGTATTACATTTTGACACAACCAACACATTTTTTATTCTCGGTCAGGATTTTATAAAAAATGGAACTACTGTTAAGATTTTTGACAATTATTATGCCCTGTCACAGAAGCACAGGATTATACAACATTCGGGGAACAAGATTTACCTTGTGAAGAACGATGATGCTACGAATACTCTAGTCAAACTGGATTCACTTGAAAGTGCGGATACGCTGTCAGTCCGTGATTCCATTATTATTCTTAGAAACAAAAACTCGGTAAAGGTTTACGGAATAGACAAAAACAACTTCTTTTTTGCCGATTCATTTTCGATAAGTAACGCCGTGGCGAACTACGAATACTTCGGAGATTTACTCGTCTGGTATAAAAATACTTCATTTGAGGTTCACCGCAGAAACGGAAATACTTATACACTCTTGTTTTCTAAAACAACCCTCCCCAAGGCTAATAAATCATTTATAAAGGATTCCTCGCTGATTATAGTTGATCCGAATAAGGGGGTTGGAATATATGATTTGAGGTACAATTATCTTGGTCAGGAAAAGTGGATAAAGACTCCGGTCACGTATGGTATTTCAGCCGCAATTGCAGAAAACATATTGTGGTTCATAGAAGGAGGGAGGGTAATTGCATATAATATCTCGGATTTGAATATTCCTCCAGTTGCTTTAGATACATTGTTGTTTTACGGAGGATATGAGAGACTTTATGATTTTATTGTATCAAACAGCGGAGTTTATATCAGGGGTATGCATACTCATACCCTTCCCGGATTTCAATCCCTTGTGATAAAAGTATCCTTAGCCGGAGATTCGTTAATAAACAATTATATATGCGAGTTACCGGTGAATACCGAACCGTATCAACTGACGGAATCACATAAGACTCTGATAGTAGCGGGTATAAAAAATCTATACTGGATAAGGGACACGTCGATTGTTTCGGGAGTGGATTACACCGAAACCGGTAATGCAGAAGAATATTCCTTAGAGCA
>JAAYVN010000026.1 GCA_012517155.1 Ignavibacteriales bacterium
CCAAAGAATAAACATAATAAAGGATTAGAAATGAAAATCAGTAAAGCTTTATTTTTATCCCTGACAATGGCAATTTTATTATTTGCCGACTCCTTCGGCAGTTTAACATTAACTACACCGGCTGATCCTCCGGGACTTTTAACTATTGTATATCCCGTTAACAATGCTTCCTGTATAAAATGGAGACCTGATTTTCTTTGGTACACACCAACCGGGGCAAGTCCTTTTACATATCGCATCTGGCTGTACAAAGGGAATACTCCCATAGACACAATTATAACGATTGATACTGCATATACTCTGACCTACGATCTCGAACCAAATACAACCTATCGCTGGCATCTTGATGCAAGAAATGCTACCGGACAATCGGTAACAAATACTCGAACTTTTATCACAGGGGATCTGCCCACCCCTACGGCACCACTGGAACCAATAGCCGGAGCGCTGGTTCCAGTAACCGCCACTATCAAATGGACTAAATCGGAAGGATGTCCCCCTGTAAAATATACACTCCAGGTATGGGACATTAATTCAAGCTCCTATTTGCTGAACAATCCGAATGTAGTGGATACGACATATTTGTTGAACCTTGCGGCAGGCAGGAATTACCAATGGCGAGTTAGAAGCAGTAATGCTTTTGGTAATAGTTCCTTTACAAACTGGCAGGTTTTTTCAACAGGTGTTAATCTGAGTGCTCCTAATTTAACTGCACCATTGAACGGCTCCACGCTTTTAACTCCTCAGATCCCCTTAAGCTGGAACAGCTCCTTCCAGGCTGACAGCTACGTACTCCAGATTTCCTCCAATCCTGAATTTACATATCCCTTAGTGCTTTACAGGACGGTTTTGGATACTTTCTACAGGTTTAATATCTATGAGGCAAAAACTCATTATTGGCGGGTTCAAGCCCGAAACAGTCAAATCGGCTCCTCAAGCCCGTTTTCCGAAATCTTCAGTTTCTCGGTAACTCATATACCTCTTACAACTTCAATTGTCGGACCCTCGGGATCCTGCATTAGTCTTAACCCTACTCTGGTATGGCGAAAAGCAGGGGAAGATCCTTCCATACTTTATAACCTGGAGTTAAGTTCAGGGGGAACGGTGTGCTATACCCAGACTGCCATATTTGATACCAGTATAGCAATTCCCATTCCACTCCCTGCTAATTCTGAAATGACTTGGCACGTTATTCCTTATATGGCAAATGGGACAGGAACATCCGCAATAGGAAATTTTAAGACTGCCGGACCACCTCCGCCAATCACCGGGATTTATCCTCCATCGGGGGCCAATATTCCTAATCAGTATTTCTCAATTCATTGGGATGCGTACGAAGAGTGTCCTCCGCCTCATTATTACCGGGTTGAATTTATCAGTGACGGGGGTATAAATCTTGACATAGTTATCCATTCAAATTTCTATATCGTTGACTTACTCTCACCGTATACGGATTATCTCGTAAAAATCACTCAGTTTAATGAATACGGCAATGGACCTACTGCTGAAGTTAACTACACTTCCTATCCTGGAATGGATGTAAACGACGAAAGTACTCCTTCGGAATATAACCTGAGTCAGAATTACCCGAATCCTTTTAATCCAGTTACAAAAATAAAATTTGGAGTTAAGAGCAGCGGCAGGGTGGTACTGGCAGTTTACGACATTCTCGGAAATCTTATAAGGGAACTGATGAACGATACCCGTGGTGTTGGCAGCTATGAGATTGAGTTTGACGGAAGCAGTCTCCCCAGTGGAGTTTATTTCTATAAGCTAACTGTTAATGACTTTAGTTGCGTAAAAAAACTTATGCTTATGAAATAAGTTCCTATAAATCCGCTAACAGTTCGGGTTTGGCAAGCAGTTCGGATATTTTATTTCTGTGCTCTGCCACTTCACTCTGGTAAAAGAGTCTATTATAACCTGCACTGTTCCGTGCCTGCATTTTTCTGAAAGCAAGTGTGGTGGCCAGGGAAATATAATTCTTTCTAATTGATTCGTCAATCCACCCTGCATTTTCGCGGATCTTTGAGTTTAATATATCAAGATGCACGGGAGGAATAAGTCCAAGTGCACTCTCTTCTGAAAGTTCCGAAAAGATCATCTTTCTTTCCATCGAAATAGACCTTGCAAAAGTTCCTAAGAACAGGGAAATCGTTAATATTAAAAATAAAAACCCGATAAGGGAAGTGCTTTCAAAACTCACACTGAAGTTCCATGCGAAATGAATGAAGACAGCAATAACAAATCCGAAAACTGGGAACATGAATTTCTTTGCTGCCGGTGCAAATTTAGCATATCCCAAAAAAGCCCCGAATGTCCCGGTAGTGACACAATGCATTACAGCGGTAAAAAGAGTTCTGATTATAACAAGCATGATCCAGCCCACAACTGTTTCGCCGTAATTTATAAAGTAAAGGAAATTCTCCGTCATACCAAAACCAAGACCAATTGCACCACCGTAAACTATTCCGTCAGTCATATTGTCAAATTTTCTGCTAATGACTGTACCGAAAAGGAAGAGTCCCTTGGTTGCTTCTTCAATCAGCGGAGCGTAAGCAACAGTCTGAAGCAGGGAAATAGTCTTTTCATCTGAATATACCAGATACGTTGCAAAGGTTAACATCTCTGTTCCGATTATTGCCAAAAACACCGCTCCAACTGCACCCCAAAGAAAATTCCTGAAGTACAGACCCAACGGTTCAGGATCATACCGGTCGTATTTCCAAAGCAGAAACAGATAAAAAAGTATTGGAACAACCGCTGCAAGTAATGACGTTATGACTATCACACTTTATTCCTTTCTAAGCCACGATATAATTTCTTTAATTCCTGGTCTTTTCCCGTAAGAAAGAATCCCGATTCTGAATATCTTTGCGGAAAACAATATCGTAATATAAATAGAAAGAATTAAAATACCCACAGTAATTATTATTTCAATTGCCGGTACTGCAACATTATTCAGACGAAGTATCATAATTGCCGGCGAAGTCAGAGGGAAATAAGAAAATATCTGAGCAAGCAGGAGATCCGGATTCTGCATTATCGGCATGGCTATTATTATTGGCAAGAGTATGACGAGCGAAAGATAACTTGTTAACATCTGTGCCTCCTGCTCGGTGGTTACAACACTGCCAAGCCCTACAAACAGGGAAGTATAGAGTACAAATCCAAGCATGAAATATACCAGTACAAGTAGCAGGGAATCCAGATTTATCATAGTCGCGAGTGAAGCGCCTGCAAATCCAACCGCCAACACAATCCATACGGCCACCTGGAAAAGTGACAACAGCGAAAGCCCAAGCACCTTCCCTGCGAGCATGTCATTTGCTGAACAACTCGATACCAGTATTTCTATCAGCCTGTTGCTCTTTTCCTCAACAAGACTCCTTATCAGCATACCTCCTGAGGAAATTATGGTTATCATCAGCAAAATAATAAATATGTAAGAGGTCATGAACTTCGCATAGAAATCAGTCTTCGATTCTTTCCCTTCCTCCTCAACTTTGATGGATTTTATTTCGATCTTCTTCGTGATATTTGAAACCAGGGCAGGATCAAGATTATACTTCCGGAATTCTGTTTGCCTGTACATCTCATTGAATGTTGCCTCTAACATATCCAGATCGTGAAAGTTGCCAACCGAGCGGGACCGGTATTCAATTACGGGCTTTGCAAGTGAATCATATTTAATATATATGTATCCGTCGATTTTCTTCGCAAGCACTTTTTCATTTGCGTCGCTCTTTAATTGTTCGTAAGGAATATCCTTTTTCGCAAGATTGAGGACCAAATATCTTGGCTGATTATTCCCGAAACTCAAAGAAGATAGTTTTTCCGTCAGAGGTATTGTATATTGCCCTGTGGAATCAATTAATCCAATAGGTTTTGTAGTCTGATCCTCCTCGTTTGCAAGCTTACCCGGTAGATAAGAAAAGAGGAACAGAATAAGTGGAGTAACAAAGAGAGAAATTATAAATGCTTTCGTCCTTAATTTTTCCAGGAATTCCCATTTCGCTATAACTAAAAACTTTTTCATCCTTTTCACTCCGACGATTTTTTAATTAAATCAATGAAAATTTTATTTAGAGAAGGCTCAAGAATCGTAAAATTCCTTATCTCAACGATATCAACAAGCTTTTTGAGAATTTCCGACGGTTTGGTGCTCTCATTCAATTCAATTTCCGCATAGTTGCTGTAAACATTAATCTCGACAATTCCGGGAATGGAGGAGATCAACGATTTATCCCCGGAAAAATCCACCCTTATGCTGTTCTTTCCATATTTCTTGCGTACTTCATTGATATTCCCACCCACTACTTCTTTTCCTTTATCAATCAGGAATATCTCATCACAAAGCTTTTCCGCCATGTCCATTTGGTGGGTGGAGAGTATCATTGTCTTTCCATTGTCAACATAAGAAAGGATAATATCCTTGATTAACTGCTGATTGATTGGGTCAAATCCGCTGAATGGCTCATCAAGTATGAGTACATCGGGATTATGGAGGATGGCAGTGATAAACTGGATTTTCTGTTGATTGCCTTTGCTAAGTTCCTCAAGTTTTCGGTCTTTGTACTGTGAAATTTCAAGCCGCTTAAGCCACTCCACTCCGTTTTCGATTGCCTGATTGGCATGGACATTTTTCAGCTCGGAAAAATATCTAATTATGTCTATCACTCTGCTCTTTTGATACAAACCCCTCTCTTCCGGAAGATATCCGGTGTGATTAACAAACTCCTTGTCAATCGGTTTTCCGTCAAACCTGATTTCCCCTGAAGTGGGCTTCAGAATATCAAGAATAATTCGGATTGTGGTCGTTTTGCCTGCTCCGTTCGGGCCCAGTAGACCGAAAATCTTTCCCTTTTCCACCCGGAAGGAAATGCCGTCAACTGCTGTAGCTGTCTGATATTCTTTTTTAAGATTGATAACTTCTAACATACTTCTTCCAATAAATAAATATCAAAAATAACAAAATAGAAAGAAATCAGGCAATAAAAATGATAAGCGGACAAAAAAAGGGTTGAATATAATCAGGAAACTCAGATTTCCAGAGGAATAAGTGGTTCTGATTTTAATATCTTTAATTTAAAATATTTCTTAACAATAATTTATGTAAATTGTATTAACAAAAACCCAAAGATATTGCATTTAAAATAAGATTTATCCTCTTTATTAAGGGTGTGGTTTTTATCACAATATGAATTCATTAAAACAGGTAATATATATCTTCAATAATAAAAATTTTGTAATTATTAAAATGAATCTATTTTCAAGCAAAAAAAGAGTTTACACCCTTTTTGGAGTACTCTCTCTCCTGATAATTCTGTCAGGATATTGGTATTTTTTAACCAGTTGGGAGAAACTTGAAACTGAACGATTCGACGCTCTGAAGTACAACGCTGTTCTTAAAACTATTCAGATAATTAACTGGAACGACGATATCATCAGGCATGCAAATGAACTTTCCGAGAATAAAATTCTCGTTGATGCATATCTTGCATTCAATAAAAACCGAAGTCCGGAAAACAAAAAAACACTCGAAACATATCTGGAGTTTATTACTGAAAGTAATTGGTTCATTAATATAGTTTTGATATCGGATAAGAACGAAGAATTAATCAATCTGAATAAAAAAACAGGCGAATTACTCCCTCTCCACTGGCAGACCATTGAGAAAGTGAATGAAACAAAACAAGTGGTGACTACTGACTTGTACAGGATTTCGAAAAGATATGATCCTTCAATTGATTACATTACTCCGCTTCTCAGAAATAGTGAGATTAAAGGATACTTGCTTCTTCAGGTTAATCCACGCCGACGTTTATATAGCGTGGTTCTTACCCGTTTGGACAGCAAAAAAACCTCCGAAACTCTTCTTTTCAGACGCGATGGAGACAGTGTACTCTACTTAAATAATCTCAGGCTGGCAGATTATGACGAATCATTCTTGCTAAAGAAACCAGTGTCCGACTCATCAAATCCCGGAGTTGCGGGCGCAAGGGGTGTCAAAGGAAAGTTTTTGGGAAAAGATTATCGCGGAAAGGAAGTTTATTCCTGGATAATCCCCGTTCCACGTACAAACTGGATTATTGCAACAAAAGTTGATAAAAGTGAAATAATAGATGAGCTGATTGCTGAGACGGTTTGGATAATAGCTTTTACGATTCTGCTTATATCAATCGTGGCATTGTTCCTGGCATACAATTACAACAAAAAGAAGGTGAGTATATTTACCCGGCTCTGGAAGACTGAAGGAGAATTCAAGACAACTCTCTATAGTATAGGAGAGGCAATTATTGTCACAAATATTGACGGACAGGTTCAACTGATGAATCACGTTGCCGAAAAACTAACCGGCTGGAAAGAGCAAGAGGCAAAGGGACATAGTTTTACTCAGGTTGCTGAATTTATTTCCGAAGATACGGGAGAAAAGACATTTCCGCCAATCTATCGAAGTGTAACTGAGGGGATTAGTTTGAATCTCGGAACCAGGCTGCTTCTGAGGAAGAAGGACGGAAGTAATATTCCCGTTGATGGCACAATAGCCGCAGTGGTCAATACAGAAAAAGTGATTACCGGTGTGATAGTAGTATTCAGCGACCAAACCGAAAACAGGGAGAGAATTAAAGAACTTACAATCGCAAAGAATAAGGCAGAAGAGATGAACAGAGTTAAATCCAGTTTCTTTACGAATATGAGTCACGAACTTCGGACCCCATTCATAGGTATTCTTGGATTTACTGAGATTCTGGAGGACCGACTCGAAAGTGAACCGGATATTCAGGAAATGGCTAATGGTATCCGTAAAAGCGCAAACAGACTACTGGATACTTTGGAAAATCTTCTGACTTTCTCCAGGATTGAGAACAGCAGGATTATCCTGACTCTCGAGGAGAAGGACATTCTCCCTGTTATTAAAAAGGAGGTGGAGCAACAGCAGGAATTTGCAATAGACAGCGCTCTGAATCTTGAGTTCAAACCCGGTGCAAGCGAATTAATTGCTACAACCGATATCGGTTTAGTGAGAGTGATAACAAGCAGTATTATCAAGAATGGAATAAAATTTACTGAAAAGGGCTTTGTAAGAGTTGAAGTTTTCAAAAATGATTTGTATTTTAACATAGTGATTTCTGATTCAGGTACAGGAATCCCGGTTGATAAACAAGAGCTTATTTTCGAGGAATTCAGACAGGTAAGTGAAGGTATGGGAAGAGATTTTGAAGGAGCAGGGCTTGGTCTGACAGTAGCGAAGAAATATGCCGAAGTACTGGGCGGAAATATAACGGTAAAAAGTGAAGTCGGCAAGGGCTCAGTGTTCACAATACTTCTCCCTCTAGTTTCGAAAAATGATGAGGTTGGTAATTAATTAAACAATTATTCAATAAAATGAAGGTCAGGTATGAAGAAAACAGTATTGAATCTTACCCTAATTTTAGTATCGCTAATCCTGCTGCAAAGCTGCAGTAAGGACAGCAATCCTGTAACTCCCGTAACCCCTCCCGCAAACGATTCTACATTCGCCTCTATCACATGGACTCAGGGAACTGTTGCATTTGGAGAGAATGAACTTGGTGCAATTGGCAGCAATAATGAGGATTACACAAATATCACGTTCAACAAATCCAACACAAAAGTATCTGGCCTGGATGTGGACGACATTATTTTTATTTACGGCAAGGTCATCAGAAAGATTACATCGGTAACGGATTTGGGGAACACGGTGGAAGTGGAAGCCGAGGCAGTTAATATGAATGAGGCGATTGACGATGCAACAATTTACTGGGATAAAGAGGTACGTTTTACTTCTGATATGAAAAAGGATATCAGCATTGTCTCGGGGTATCCGACTATCCGCAAGGAGGGTGCCGAGGATGTGACTTTCGAAGTCAAATTTTCAGAGGATCTCAAAGGGACTATTACCCTCAAGTTGAATGACGCAAAACTCGATGCCACTTGCGAAGTCATTAAGAAAAAAGGAGCTTCTCAATCAAAATATGCTTTTGAAGGTTACCTTCAGAAGTTCAAGAATCAGGGGAAAATAGTATATGAAAACAGCAGTCTGAAAAATTACGATCATACAATGTCCGGTTTACAAGGCGAAATTACTCTCTCCCTTACAGCAACTTCGCAGCTTAGTGAACTCTTTGGAGCTATAGAACTCCCGTTTGTACTTCTGCAAATTCCGACGGTGGTTGGAGGAGTTCCCGTGGTATTGAAATTAAAAATGTTGTTCGTGGTCAATACAACCTTCGGCACAATTGACGCATCGGCTTACATAAAAACGAAATTCAGTTATAACAGTGATGTGGGATTAAAATATGCCGGGAGCACAGTCGGCGTAACTGCAAACGCAGGACCGATACAGTTTGAATCGAATAGTGATTCTATTCATGTTGCAACTTCAGCCGCTGCGGGGGCTAATTTTGGTCTGACCTTCCCACGATTTGAAGTTTCTATCCTGGGTGGATTGGTAGTTCCCTATATTCATACTGCTTTCTTAATCGGCGGTAGCTTCGTAACAGGTCTTCATCCCTGTATGAAAATAGATGCCTCCTTTATCGGGGCTGTGGGATATGATTTTGATTTCTTCGGGTTGATTGGATTCGGTGGTTCCAAAACTCTCTGGCAGATTGATAAGAACCTTAAAAAGGCAGGGGATTGTCCGTAAATTGGATTTGTGAAAAATTGTATTGGCATTGTTGGCGCTTTATTAAATATTTAAGTAACTAATGTGAGGTTAATATGAAAAAACTTTTGGTTCTAGGACTACTTCTTCCATTCCTTTATACCGGCTGCGGAGATAAAGCAGACGATACAAAAAACGCAATCGAAATGATGCAGAAAGCCCCCGATATTGTTAAAAATATGGAGCAAGGGATGAGTGAATCTCAGAAAGCCAGGGAGGAAAGAGTTAAAAGAGGGGATACTCTAGCCCTCCACTTCTCAAAGCTAATTGAGTATCTGCCCAAAACAGTTAATGGTTATGATGTTCAGAAACCCGAGGGGGAATCTGTGAATATGGGCATTTTCTCTCTCTCGCAGGCAAAGACCAGATATACAAAACAAGGGAAGGATGGCAGTGAGAATTATATTACTGTTGATTTAATTGATTATAATCAGGCTGTTGATTTATACGCAGGCTTGATATTCTGGGCTGCCGGGGTTAGTATTGAAAATCAGGATGGTTACGAAAAAACCTTTAAGACAGATATTGACCGCGTTATGGGATTTGAAAAATATTCTATACCGGATAAAACCGCTGAAGTTACCCTGGCTATTGGATACAGATTCCTTGTAACCATGCGTGCTGATGATCAGAAAGATACGGAACTTCTGAAGAAAATTGCTTATTCTATGGATCTAAAAGGTCTTTCCAAGCTTTAAAAAAAAGAGGGTTCCCTGATTAGGGGAACCCTTGCTTATTTCCCTGTAAGAAAAAATTATTTTGCTTTAATCAACCGTGCTTTCATAATTCCGAAAGCATGTTTTGCAGCATCCTGCTCAGCTGTTTTCTTGCTTCTTCCTTTTCCTATTCCAAGCTCTTCGTTTGAAACACTCACTGAAACTGTGAATACTCTGTCGTGTTCAGGTCCCTCTTCCTTGATTACCACATATTTGGGATTTTCAAGTCGCACTGCTTGTGTAAGTTCAAGCAGCTGACTTTTATAGTTCTCGTCAATCAAATGCAGTCCGATTTTAAGATTAGGTTCAAGCAGATAGCGATTAATAAATTTGTATGCAGTATCGAATCCCAGATCAAGGTATATTGCCCCTATCAGCGACTCAAAGGCATCTGCAACAATGGTCTTTATTCCCATATTTGCAGATGCAAGTAATTCACGGCTGATAAAGAGGTAGTCGACAAGGTTAATTCGAACTCCGGCATCGTATAATGTGTTTTTATTCACAAAATTCGAACGGGTCTTAGTTAGAAAACCTTCATCATTCTCGGGAAAATTTTTGAAAAGCGCATAAGCAATAGCGAAGCTTAGAACGGCATCGCCCAAAAATTCCAACCTCTCATTTGAAGCTTTGAATTTTTTTCTGTCAACTACCGATCGGTGTGAAAAAGCTTCAATGAAAAGTTGTTGATTATTTATTTTATGACCAATTAATTTCTCAAGTTGATTTAAAGTCTTCTTACTTAATATTTTTACTTCAGATGATCTTCTGAGTAATTTAGAAAGAAAACCTAGCATTACGATTCCTTGAATTTCTTAAATAATATTGAAGCATTATGACCGCCGAATCCGAACGTGTTCGAAATTGCCGTATTGATCACTTTCTTAGTGGGGGCATTCGGGGAATAGTTCAGGTCGCATTCAGGATCTGGGACTGAATAATTGATCGTCGGGGGGATAAGATCATTTTCAACCGAAAGTGCAGTTGCAATTGCCTCGATACCACCGGCAGCACCTAAAAGATGACCTGTCATTGACTTTATAGAACTGACCACAAGTTTATACGCATGGTCGCTGAATACCGATTTTATTGCATTTGTTTCCGTTACATCATTAAGGGGAGTGGAAGTACCGTGAGCGTTAATATAGTCAATATCTGTAGCGGAAAGACCCGCATCCTTGATAGCTTCAAGCATCGAGCGCTGAGCACCATACCCTTCGGGATCAGGTGCGGTTATATGGTAGCCATCACCGGTCAACCCAACCCCGCCCACTTCGCAATAGATTTGTGCGCCTCTTGTCAGTGCGTGCTCAAGTTCCTCAAGTATTATAACTCCCGAACCTTCTCCCATAACAAAACCGTTTCTCTCTTTGTCAAATGGACGGGATGCTTCTGTATATCTGTCATTCCAGGTTGAGAGGGCACGCATCGAACTAAATCCACCAACGCCAAGTTCGGAAATAGCCGCTTCCGAACCGCCGCAGAACATAATGTCGGCACTCCCACGCTGTATCAGCATAAAGGCATCTGCAATTGCATGCGAACCTGAAGCACAAGCAGATGTGGTTGCATAGTTCGGTCCCTTTAACCCATACCGTATAGAAACATACCCCGGGGCTATATCCGCTATTAGCATGGTGATAAAGAAAGGACTGATCCTTTTGGGGTCCTCTTGAGTGGTAACGTAGTATTGTTTGAACTGGTCGTGCAACGCCTTGATTCCCCCGATACCGCTTCCCAGTAGCACTCCAAATCTTTCGGGAACAATTTTATTCAGATCAATCTTTGAATCCTGGAGTGCCATTTCCGAGGCAGATACGGCATATTGTGTGAATGGATCTAGGCGGCTGAGGGATTTACGCTCTATAAAAAGTCCCGGGTCGAAGTTTTTCACTTCGGCTGCAAACTTTACAGTAAATTTGGAAGTATCAAATTTTGAAATTAAATCAACACCATTTCTACCGCTGATAAGACCATCCCAGAAATCGGAAACGTTATTACCAATGGGAGTAACAGCGCCTAAACCAGTGACTACTACCCGTCTCTGCATAAATACCTTTTACAAATGTTAAAAAAAAGGAGTTGCTCTGTTAGGAACAACTCCTTAAGACTGAATTAACCTAATTTTTCGGTTAAGTACTTAATAGCATCTCCGACGGTACCGATTTTTTCGGCATCTTCATCAGGAATTGAAATATTGAAAGCACTTTCGAAGCCCATGATCAACTCGACGTTATCGAGGGAATCGGCACCGAGGTCATTAGTGAATGAAGCTTCAGGAGTAATTTGAGACTCATCAACACCTAATTTGTCCATGATGATTTCTTTTACTTTTGCTTCAATGTCCATCTTGTATCTCCTTTATTGGTTGAAAAAAAATTACATTGTCATTCCGCCATCTATGGCAATTACCTGTCCGGTAATGTAGTTTGCCTTATCTGAAGCAAGGAAAGCTACAGTACCTGCAATTTCTTCCGGCTTACATCCCCGCTTAAGAGGTATGATCTGCAGAAAAGTTGCCTTCTGCTCATCGCTTAGCTGATGAGTCATATCGGTTTCCACATAACCCGGTGCAACCGCATTTACGGTAATATTCCTGCCTCCGAGTTCTTTGGCAACCGACTTGGTTAAGCCTATCATTCCCGCTTTACTGGCGGCATAATTAGCCTGACCTGCATTCCCCATTATTCCAACTACTGATGAAATATTTATGATTTTCCCCGATTTCTGTTTAATCATATACTTTAAAACCGAACGCGCTGCTACAAAAGCCCCTTTTAAATTCACTGCCAGAACCAGATCCCAATCCTCATCCGTCATTCTTAAAAGTAATTTATCTCTTGTGATTCCTGCATTATTAACCAGTATATCAATCTTGCCAAGCTCCTTATTTGCCTCTTCCAGAGCGGCATCGGTAGCCTTGGCATCTGTAATATCAACTGATTTGTGGAGTATAGTTCTGTTATGGTCTTTCATCTGTTCCATCCATGAGTCAAAATCTTCAGGAAAGAACTTATCGAGCAGTACTACATGAGCACCGTTGGAAAGAAACTCAACCGCAATGGATCTTCCTATTCCCCGGGCTCCGCCTGTGATAACCGCAACTTTATCTTTTAACATTTTCTTCCTTATATTTTAATTGAAACACATCATTCTTAATCAGTTTATAGAATCCGCAAAAATAAATAGAAATATATCCAAACTTAACGACTTTACCAAAGTAAAATCAATCATTTTTATTCAGGGACCCTGCCAGTACTTCATCCCTGTATTGCTTTAATTCCTCAAAACCATCTTCTCCCATCAGATGAATTATTTCCTCTGTGCAGTATTCAAAAATGGTAGTTTCGCAGTTTGGATTATGCTTGTTACAATGACTTAACCTGTCAATATGTTCTGTATCTATAGTAAGCTCGTTTTCAAACACCACTAAAGGAAACAATACGCAATAAATTGGTTTGTATTCCCATTTATGCACGCCATCTAAATCGGCCAATTTCTGAAGAACGCACAATCCGTTCTTATCAAGAAAAGCACATTTACCGTTTATTACTTCAGTCCCAACTGCATAGCCCGATTCGAAATCGTCATCTTCGCAAGGCTCCTCAAACCAGTCCTCAATATTGGTGGACTGAGTTTCATCCATCATTGGAATAATCCTGTCCTTGATGGAGAGAATAAATTCATGTTCTTTCAGATCGGCATAAACACCATAATTACAACACTCGCCATTGCACTGACACGAGTACTTAAATGTGAAAATGTTGGGATCAATCTTTATGCCCTTAATTATTTTTTCATTAGTTTTCATTATAAATATTTTTCAACATCAGTAAATTTATCAATTCCGGAAACCTGTGCATCAGGGATTATACGTTTTACCAGTCCCTGAAGCACCTTCCCCGGTCCAACCTCAACAAATTCTGTAAACCCGTCCGCAACCATATTGCGTATTGTCTCTTCCCAGCGCACCGGTGAAGTAACCTGCTCAAACAGCAAGTTCTTGATAGTGTCCTTATCAGTAATCGGTTTTGCAGTAACATTTGCATAAACGGGGCGTCGGGCATTGAATATATTAGCCGTCTCCAGTGAAACACCAAGTTTATCCTTTGCGGACTGCATAAGAGGGGAGTGAAATGCACCGCTAACGACCAATTCCTTAACTAGCTTGGCTCCTTTAGTTTTACAGATTTCCATTCCTTTCCTGACTCCATCAATCGAGCCCGAAATAACCACCTGTCCCGCGCCGTTAAAATTAGCACACTGAACTATGCCTGCTGCGGAAGCCTCAAGACATGCTTCCTCTACCGCATCTCCCGAAAGACCTATAATTGCAGCCAGCGTCCCGGGATTCTCAATCCCTGCCTGTTGCATAGACTGCCCGCGGAAGCGAACAAGTTTCAGAGCGTCGAGAAATTGAATAGCGCCAGATGCAACCAACGCAGAATACTCACCAAGCGAGTGTCCCGCTGAAGCTTCAAAATCAAGTCTCCTGATTATTGAAGCTAAAATAACACTGTGCAGAAAAATTGCTGGTTGTGTATATTCAGTCTGCTTCAGTTCATCTTCCGGGCCATTGAACATGATGTAGGAAAGATTTACTCCAAGAATATTATCCGCCGTCTGGATCATTTCCTTAGCTTCTACAGAATTCTCGTACAGATCTTTCCCCATTCCAATATACTGGGAACCCTGTCCCGGAAAAAGAAAAGCTCGTTTAGACATTATCCATCCCCCATACCAAATACAAAGAGCCCCATGTAAATCCCGCACCAAATGCTGCCAGGATTACATTATCGCCTTTTTTCAATTTCCCGTTTCGGTAGTATTCAACCAGGCAGAGAGGGATAGTCGCGGCGGTAGTATTACCATATTTATCAATATTGATCATCACCTTCTCTTTTTGAAGTCCCATTCTCTGTGCCGTGGCATCAATGATTCGCAGATTTGCCTGATGTGGAACAAGCCATGCCACATCCTCAGAAGTGAGATTGTTTTTCTGCATGATTTCGTATGAAACATCAGCCATTCCCTTAACGGCAAACTTGAAAACGGATTTACCTTCCTGATAAATGTAGTGTAGTCTGTTCTTCACAGTCTCTTCACTTGCGGGCATTGCACTTCCCCCCGCTTTCATCATCAGAAAATCCCTCCCTGTTCCGTCAATTCTAAGAATGCTGTCTTTAATACCATATTTTGGATCTTCAGTTGGCTCAAGCAAGACTGCCGCGCCTGCATCGCCAAACAGGATACAATTATTCCTGTCCTGATAGTCGGTAATCGAAGTCATTTTATCTGCGCCAACCACAACCACCTTTTTATACTTCCCGCTTTCAACCAGTCCCGCTGCCGATTCAAGCGCAAAAAGAAATGCCGAACAAGCCGCATTAACATCGTAACCCCATGCGTTTACCGCCCCGATTTTTTGCTGAATAAGACAGGTAGTATTCGGAAAAAAATAGTCGGGGGTAACAGTAGCTGTAATTATACAATCAATTTCTTCAGGGGACATATTTTTTGACTTGAGCAGGTCAAGCACAGCTCTTGCTCCCAGGTCAGAAGTAGCCCCATCCTCAATCATTCTTCTTTCCTTAATACCTGTTCTCGTCATTATCCATTCATCGGAAGTGTCAACAATAGTCTCAAAATATTTGTTATCCAGTACTTTTTCCGGCAAATAATGCCCAACACCGGTTATGGTGGCAAAAACACGTTTATCAATCATAAAATTCCTAATAGTTTTAGAGTGAATATTCTTTTAACGAATTCTCGATTTTCTTAATTAAGTTTTTATTATGCATATCAAAAGCACGGAGGATCATATTTTTCATAGCTTTGGGAGTACTGCTTCCATGGCCTATTATGCAAACCCCCTTTACGCCAAGCAGTGGCACTCCGCCGTGTTCCTGATAATCAAAGCCCTTCAGGATTTCCTTAAGTGTACTCTTAATCAAAAGAGCTTTAAGTTTGTTGACAAAACCCTTCTCCGCATAACTACGCACCAGATTTTTCAGCAAAGTTAAAACACTTTCTCCAAACTTAAGAATTATATTTCCCGTAAAGCCGTCGCACACAATGACATTAACAGATCCGTTAAGTATATCCCTACCCTCAACATTACCAACAAAATTAAGGTTGGTTTTCCTAAGGAGAGGAAGCGCGGCAATCGTTACTTCATTTCCCTTAGAATCCTCCTCGCCAACGCTAAGGAGTCCTACCTTCGGTTCAGGGATATTAAATATTTCTTTTACATAGATACTACCCATAATTGCATATTCAACAATATGGGCAGGTTTGGAATCAACACTTGCTCCAACGTCAAATAGCGTTGTGATTCCTTTTTCGGAGGGCATTATCGAGCCTATTGTCGGTCTTCCGCACCCAGGAATGCGTCCAAGATCCAGCGTGGCAGAAGCCATCATCGCGCCTGTGTTACCGGCGCTCACAAAGGCATCAAGTGAGTTTTCCTTAATAAGTTTATTTCCTAGAACAATGGAACTGTTTTTCTTTGTTCTTATTGCCTGTGTTGGTGTTTCATCCATTGCAATAACCTCTTCCGCGTGAATTATTCTGTTTTCAGAAAAGGTGAGATTATTTTCCTTCAGGCAATTTTTTATGATGTCAGATTTTCCAATGAGGTAAACTTCAATGAAGTCCGAAGCGGACTGAGCTTCAATAGCTCCCTTAATTTGATTCAGAGGGGCGAAATCGCCCCCCATTGCATCAACTGCTATCCGACACTTTTTATTATTATTCTCCGGAAGAGACATTTTTAGGGAATAAGGATTAACTCTTTGGGATAAGCATGGAGCGGCTGCTGTAGTAACCGCATGATGGGCAAGCACGATGAGCTAGTTTCATTTCGCCGCAATTAGCACAGGCACTTAAAGCCGACGCTGTTGCTTTGTAGTGTGTTCTTCTTTTGTCTCTTCGAGTACTCGAATGTCTTCTTTTAGGATTTGGCATAATTAGTTCCGTTATTATTATTTATTTTTTTAATTTATTTTTCAGCTTTTGTAATTCTTCCCACTGAGGTTTTATTTCTTCCTCAACGCAAACACACTTTTCAACATTCAGGTTTGCATGACATTTTTGGCAGAAACCTTTACAATCATCATTGCACAGTCTCTTCATCGGAATACTCAGCTGTGCATAGTCATACAAGTCATTGCCCAAGTTGATTTTATCTGTATCGAAAGGGAGATAAACAATTTCAGTATCCTTCGTATCCTCGGGTGCAACACCGAACAAATAAACTTGTTTAAATTCAGTATTAACGTCATCGGTAAACTCAGCACCGCACCTGTCACAAATAAAATCCGCCTTTAATTTGAAAGAAGCCGAAAGAATTAACTGGCTATGGGACTTATCCAAACTCAAGCTAAGGGAGTAATTATCCCTGAAAGGTTCCTCAAGCTTAAGTTCCTTTACATTCCCGCTGAACTCCAAAAAATTCAGGCCATCACTTAAACCGGCAATTTTTATTATCATTTTTCCTAACTTTCGGAAATAACAAAGCAAATATACTGAAAAAAAAGCTAATTATCAAAAAAAACATAACTCCGGGAGTCAGCCTTTCCTCCTCAGCGAAAAGTGTTCCGGAGATCACGTTACCGATAAAATTCAGATTCTAAGACCTGCAAATTTGTTGCAACTTTATGAGGCTGTCTGGTTCATTCAATAAACAACTACTTACCTGCCACTAAAGCCGATCTAAAGCCGGGCGAAAGGGAAGCAGAAGGGAAGTGTGTCCGAAAAAGCCCAAGAAAATCTCAGCAACTTTAAAAAGTGGTTTTGCTTCGGAAATGTTGATTTGAAGCCAAAAACGCCATTTCCGCAACTTTGCAACTTTTTTTCGTATATCCAACCCGAAAAACAGGTAACAGGTAATAGGGGACATTAAAAACATTTTTCTTTTTTTATCCGCGAAAATCTACCAAATCCGTGTTATCCGTGTTCTATTCTTTACCATTAATGACCACCTATTAGCCGCGCAGCGAAATGACATTCTCTCTTTTGTCTTCATCTAAATCATATAGTCCTATATCCATACACTCCAACCAAGTGCATTGTATCCATTTCTGTTGAGTAAAAAGTAGAAGTGATCGAAACATAATTATGTTTTTCTATTTATTACTTGACATTCATTGAAAATTTAAGTAGATTTCAGAAGATACTTTTTCAAGCTATAGAAAAGGGCAATTTTTTAATCAGGGAGTAATCAGTATGTGTGAGTGTAACTTATTGTCTGAAAAATAAATTAAATGCCATAAAATGGTATCTTCTGTCCAGACTAGTGAAATCACCTCTTCACCCCCGTTTAAAGGGGGGCTCTTGTGTACGCTTTAATTAAAGAATACTTAGTTGTACATGTGCACCCGGAAGTTAATTCACGAAGATCTTAAACAGTCTCTTCCTTAATATTTTAAATACAAACAGAGGATATAATGACGGGTAGATTATACCCTGGGAAAATTTCGTGATTTATTAATTATGCTGTTTTTTCTTTGGTTTTATATGTATATGAGTATTATTTTAATTTAATGAAAGGTTAGGTATGAAGACATATTTACTGATTTTATTTATTGCCTTTACTCTAAATCTGCAATCTCAACCCGTTATTAACGGTGATATTTCCGATGCAAGCTATACACAAATCGCTGCCTTTGCGAGCGGTCAGAATAGTCTTGGAAATGCTGATGATCTGGGTGTTTTGAAGTACCATTGTGATGGTTCTGATATTTATTTAGGAGTATCAGGAGAAGTGAGCTCGAACAATAATATTCTCATATTCTTTGACTTCTCTGGATATATCGGACGAGGGGATAATACTCTTGGTGCTGGAGCTGTGGGAGTCTTTACAAACATTGGCGGTGCCACAATGGATTTTGATGTGGATTTTGCACTTGCCTTTAATGAAGGGGAGGGGAATACAAATTTCTACCTTGATGCTTGCCGTTACGGTACACTGGGAGTAATGTCATCTGCGTTTATTGGGAATACTTCGGATCAAACCGGGACAAGTGTCGAAGCAAATCTTGGAGGAACATTTGGAGGAGCTGGCAATATTACTTTTGCATACAAAAACAACTTTGCAGGTAATGCAAATGAAGGTGTGGAGATGAAGATACCCTTATCTGTTTTTTCGGGTGTGGATAATTCACAAGCGTTCAGGATTTTTGTTATTCTTACGGCAATCAACGGAGATTTTTCAAATGAATGTATTCCGGGTGATCCGGGTGGTTTTGAATTAGGGAATAATCCTAATTTGTCCGGATTGGGGGGGCAAGATTTTTTCACAAAATATGCACCCCTGGTTTTCGGGATCTCATTCGACTGCAAACTTGATGCCGGTCCTTCTACCGGCCCTTGGGTTGGGGATATGCACCCTTCAGAGATTCCTTCTACTCCCTTTAGCCATAGCAATAACTGCAATTGGGTCGCTTGCGGAGTATATCCTCAGACAGATTGTGGGTATTATGCATATCAGTCTTTGCTCTGGAATTCTGATCCCGGAACTTATGATGATGCTGAATGCTGCCCCCCTTATGGTGACGAAGGTTCTGGTCAGGCTAGTTATGGAAATGGCGTTGTTGAGAATACCGATTTGATTGATGGGGTGGCAAATCTTACTCTTGATTTCACTGCTTTTGGAATTTCAAATCTGAACCGAAAAAATTGGGGTGCACCGGATGCAGGTCCAAATGGACTTATGGCGGATACACGAACATATACAGGCGGATCAGGAACTATAAAAGTTGGAGGGGTTACCAAATTAGCTGTTATTAATGCCATGATTGAGTTGGATGTTGATTATCCAATCCCATTCGGACCCGGCGATAAGGTTGTTGGGTCTGGTCACGGAACAATTGATGTTGTTAACAGCGATCCCGCGTGGGTGGCAAAATTCAACAATGGGAATAATCAGGTACAGTTCGATTATTACTCTTTCAGTCCTACTATACAGAACTGTTATGGCGCATTTGTCTATACTCTGATATTGAGGAGCGCGGAGGTACAACAGAATATAGCTGCTGCTCCCGTTAACAACGTTGGTTTGCTACCTCTGAATAATGCAAAGGTGCAGTTTAACATTGCTTCCTTTACACCTGAGGGGACTAATTTGCAAAACAGATCTGTTCATGCACGTCAAATTATTAAAACTCCCAATGGTACTTTGCCAGAGGGTCTTAATGCAGTAGCTCCACTATACTGGAGACTCGGAACTACACTTGCTGAAATTAACACAGCAGTAATTTTTGATATAAGCGGGATTTCGGGAATAACAAACACAAACAATCTTAGAATACTTAAGCGTGAAAATGCTACCGGTACCTGGGCGATTTGGGGGAGTTATACAGCCCCCGGGTTTGACGGTCTAACTTCCACGCAAATAAGGGCAAACAGTTTAACCAGCTTCAGCGAGTTTGCTATTGCCTCCACTACAGATCCCCTGCCGGTGGAGTTAAGTGCATTTGATGTAAAGATAACAGTTAAAGGAATCAACCTTTTCTGGAAAACCGAAACAGAAAAAGATAATTACGGGTTTGAAGTTTACAGAAGAAAACAGAATGCCCAGCCTCATACTGTCTTTTTTAATTGGGAAAAGATTGGTTTCGTAAGTGGAAGTGGAAATTCAAACTCCCCGAAGGATTATGCTTTTCTGGATGAAGTGAATTGCGCAGGTGTTTATGAATATCAGCTTCATCAGATTGATAACAATGGCACAGTAACCTTGAGTAAGTCAGTACAGATTAATCTGGAAGCACCCGTAAGGTACACCCTGTCACAGAATTATCCGAATCCTTTTAATCCCGAGACGAAAATCAGATATGAAATTCCCCAAAGCGGAGAGGTGCAACTAGTAGTATACGATATTCTTGGGAATATGGTAAAAGAATTAGTAAGTCAAAAGCAGGAAGCCGGAAGTTATGAAGTTAACTTCAAAGCTGATTCATTCTCAAGCGGTTGCTATTTATATAAAATTAGTTCAGGTAATTTCGTTAGTATAAAAAAGATGTTACTGGTGAAGTAACGAAACCAGTTATTATTAGGATCCGTTGCTACCGGTATAGGTACAGCGGATCTTTTTCTTTTATTTATTTTTCGTGTGGAGGTTCTATGAAAAAACATGTACCGGGGGAATCATTTGCTTTTTTATTGATATTATTTTTATTGATAATGATTCAGGGGTGTAAAAAGGATGACCCCACGGGTCCCGAGGTCTTACTCCCTGTGGAGGATAATGTTGTTTATCAGGTGGAGTACAATCCAACCACACGGGTATACAGTAATGAGAAAAAAGCAGCGTTGGAAGGAGTGGATTCATCCGGGACTGTTTTTACATTTAATGCTCAGATGCTGGGGGAAGTCCCAAATGCGGGGGATATCATTATTGTCCATGGATTGCATATGCGCAAGGTTGTAAGTGTCAATAATACCGGTGCTCAGTTGATAATTACTACAGAAAATGCTACTGTTTCCGAAGCTATAAAGAATGGTAACATACAATGGCAGTACACTCCAAAAATATCTGAAGTAAGTCATGTGGTTGTGGCAGGCAAAGAGATTGTTCTTAGCAAACCTCTTAGCAGTGGATTTACTTATGAGTTTGACCTTGTAAACTGGCATTATGTTATTTGGATGAATCCAAATGGACAGTCGGCAACAGGTCAGGCGGAATTGCAGGTTAATTTTGCGATTACAAATTCTGCAATTGCCGGGGGAAAAGTAACCGCAACGCTCGGGGCAAAAGGGACAATGAGACTCCCTCAGCAAGCTGCAAATGTGAAAATCAGCAATAGTACTTTGACCGGATTTAATTGCAATAATAGCAGTATGCGGAGTGAACTTACACTTGAATATGCTGCCTCTTTCTCCCAGGGAGGTGGACAGGCTTTGCTTGAGCTTCCCGGAATTACTCTTAAAGTCCCTCTGGAGGCTATAGCGGGTTTCCCAATACCCTTGCCAATATTTATTACTTTTGGAATTTCATTCAATACCATAATTAACCTTCCCTCCGTAACATCAAACGCTTTTGGCAAATGCGTACTGAAGCTCGACTCGAATACAGGTTTTGAATTTACCGGGACAGGATTTAAAACCAGCCATAAACTGAATGATCACGATGTGGGAGATTTGAATTTTGAAGTTGGGGATCTCTCCTTAATGCCTGCCCCTATTGAAGTCAGACATGAATTATCCGCCCCGAAAGTTGGAATTGAGATTGCCGGTACTGAGGTTATTTGGGCAGCTTGCATTTATGGCACCAGGTCAACTCTGATGGTTCCGTCTTTATGCAAAGCAGCACTGGATCAAGTGAGGATTGATTATGGCTATAACTTGGGGGTTATGGGATTTTCATTAGCCCAGGGAGGAGATAATTTGTGGCATTATACAAAGGAATACTATTCTCCTGAGTGTAACTGATTCTGATTTTTGTTTGCATGATTGTGGTCCTTTACTTAGGACCACATCATTTTTGTTGTTAATAAACTCAATACCCGACATTTCGCTGATTCACTAAAATATAAACATACATTTTAATTACCCCACTGGATGTACGAAAAAAAAGTTACAAAGTTGCGAAAATGGCGATTTTGGGTTGAAATCAATATTTCCTACGCATAACCGCTTTTTAAAGTTGCAGCTTATTTTTCTCAGTTTAGTCCTTTTTTGAACTTTAGATTTTAATGTTCGAATTTGGAAATTAATTTACTTATTGTTAAGTTAAACCACGGCTTTTTTAGAATATAGGGAAATGAAATTATAATGGGAGAATTTTTGTTTTAAAGATACGACTGAACTTTGATCGGGATTTTGTGTATCCGCTGTGGTTAACCATAACGGAAATAATTTTAGGACTTTGTGTGGAAGATCTATGAGTTATATTTTTTCAATTTATTCGATGTTGTTCCTGGTTACTGCCTTACTTTCTTTTTACGTGAGCTATCTAGCCTGGCGAAGAAAGAGAGTAAAAGGAGCAAAAGAACTTGCCTTCATGATGATTGCTGCAGGTGTTTGGGCTTTTGCTGATTTGTTCGAAATATCGGTCACAACCCAGGCACAAAAAATCCTATGGTCGAAAATTGAATACTTCGGCTCCGTGCTAACTCCCGTCCTTTACCTCTTATTTGTCTTTAAATTCACCGGTGTTAACAAAATATCGCAAAGCAGATTAAAGTACATCTTTTTCTTAGTTCCCCTAATTACGCTTGGATTTGTACTCACAAATGAAATGCACAGTTTGATTTGGATTGGTTTCTCGGAAATTGCACCCGATACCAATATAATGCAATATTTCCACGGAGTCTGGTTCTATATAGGTTACATGACCTACAACTATATTTTAATGTTCATTGCAACCATCCTTCTCTTGCGGTTTATACTCTCGGCGGGAAATTCATTTCAAAAACAGGCCTGGATTATTGTAACAGGTAGTATAATGCCCCTGGTCGCAAGTGTGATTTATCTTTCAAACAGTAACTTCCTTCCCGGATTATCAATTACTCCTTTAAGCTTCACGGTTAGCGGAATATTGTTAATCTATGCCATCCTCTACTTCAGATTGCTTGATTTGGTCCCCGTTGCAAGAGAATTGCTCGTGGAAACTCTGCCTGATGGGATTTTAGTTTTAGATGAGCATGGGAGAATACAGGATATAAATGCCAGTGCATTGAATTATCTGGGCATTCAAACAAAAGTGGTTCCGGGTCTTAGCATTAATAAGTGCAATTGCAGCGAGAAAACTCTCCTTGAAAAAATCCGGGACGAAAAAGCGAATGATTCTTCTGATGTAAGATGCAAAAACCAAAACAGGATCATTTCGGTTATCAAGAAAAATGTGGCTGAGTTGCCAGGAAGTAAACTGGTAATTTTAAGAGATGTCACAGATGAAAGAGAATATGAGCAGAAATTAAAAAGACGCGATGAACTTCTCTTTGCCGGTGCTAAAATAAGCAGTATGCTCCTTACCGAGGAGGAAACAAATGAAGCAGTAAGAAAAGCTATAAATATACTGGGTGAAGCTTCCGCCCAGCACAGAACTTATTTATTCGAATGTACCAGGGAACTTGAATCGGATACTCTGCTCGTCAGTCAGCGTTATGAATGGACCAGGGAAGGCATTCCCCAGGAAATAGGCAATCCCGGTTTGCAGAATATTGATTTTATGGAAGTTGCACCTTACTCTTACGATAGACTGAGTAAAGGATTGATAGTGGATGCTTTTGTTAAAGACTTACCAGAAAGCGAACGCGATGTTCTCGAAGCGCAGGGAATCGTTTCCTTGCTTCTGGTTCCTATTTATGTGGATGGTAAATGGTGGGGATTTATTGGATTTGACAATTGTGAAAGTGAGTATAAATGGTTGGAAGGTGAAAAAGCTCTGTTAGGCACGGTGGCTTCATCAATCGGTGGAGCTATTGGCAGAATGAGCGTAAGGGAATCCCTCCGTATGAGTGAGGAAAGATATAGAACAATTATTGGCGTCTCCAACACCGGAGCCTGGGAATATAACAGCGAGAACGACACTCTTTGGTGCAGTCCAGAGTATATCACAATGCTTGGGTATGTCCCGGAAGAATTTACCGTTGAGGGCTTCATGAGAGTTGAGAAAATGTGGACTTACTTTGTGCATCCTGACGACAGAGTCGAAGCTGAAAGGAAGTTCAAAGACTATTTGCTTAGTGACACTCACCAGCTTTATGAAAATTATTTCCGTATGAAAACCAAGGATGGCAAATGGGTTTGGATCTGGTCCAGAGGTAGAACCATCCGCGATAAGCAAGGGGAGTTGACTAACCTTACTGTCGGCACGCACATAGACATTACCGAAAGAAAAAGAGTCGAGGAAGAACTGATTATTGCCAAGGAAAAAGCTGAAAGAGGGGACAGGCTGAAAACAGAATTCATACATAATATCTCTCACGAAATCAGAACTCCCCTTAATGGTATCCTGGGCTTCGCACAGTTGATTATCCAGCCTGACATGTCCGAAAGCGATAAGCATGAATACACAAAGCTTCTCTTCATCGACAGCGAGCGATTGATTGCCACAATAGATGACTACCTAGATATTTCACTATTGTCATCTGCAAATATGAAAATGAATAAGAGCTTTTTCAGTCTGCGGATTTTATTTGATGAGATATATCATAAGTTCAACGATGATGCAAGAGCAAAAAATCTACTTCTTATATTGGAGTATCCCGACGAGCTGCTGGAGTTGAAACTTTATTCAGATCACACAGTAATTTCCAAAGCCATCCGGCATATTGTAAAGAATGCGATAAAATTCACGTATGAAGGGGAAGTCACTTTGGGATGTCGGAAGGAGGAGGATGGTGTTGAAATTTATATCCGGGATACCGGGATAGGAATTAGTTACCAGAATTACGAAAAGATTTTTGAACCATTTGTTCAGGTGGATACCTCAACAAAAAAGAAGTTCGAGGGGAGCGGTCTGGGCTTGGCAATAGCTAAGGGATTGGTTGAACTGGCGAATGGAAGGATAAGCGTTAAATCAAAAGAGGGTCATGGCAGTGAATTCTTAATCCATCTGCCGCTTGCCTGAATCCTGGCTCTTTATTCGTTTTTACATTATCAGGGATTCTGTTTTGAGATTTTTTTATGTACAGGCAAATATCCCCCCAAAGCTGCTGAACCATACCAGTTATACAACTCCACTTCGAAAACTTTATTAGTAATGGTCGGATCGCTACTGAGCATTTTATTTGCTTCCTCGAAATCGTTTGTGTTCAGTATAAAAATACCCCGGTAATTGTTTGGATTTTTTCCCATCGGTCCGGCGACAATTAATTTTTCTTCATCTGCAAGCTTACTGATGCTTGCCATATGCCCCCGGAACAAACTGTCCAGTACCCCCTTATCAGTAACCTTGCCGGGTCCGGTTTTGAGGATTACCAACACATAGTTTTTCATACCATAGTCATCTGCACCAAGGGATTTTGCAAGTACCGAGTCATATTCCGCATTTATATTCTGTGCATAAAAAACCTGACTCAAGGCAAAAAAGCCCAGTATAAAAAATGTTATTTTCATATTATCCTTTATAAAATATGAGATAGTAAAATCTTTAATCCAATTCCTATAATAATCAAACCTCCAAGTACTTCCATAAGTTTGGCAAATCTGCTTCCGAACAAATCTCCGATGCGAATGGCAATAAGTGAAAGTAAAGCGGTAACCACCCCAATAATAAGCGCGGGATAAATGATATGTATTCTCAGCAGAGCCAGACTGAAGCCCACTACTAGTGCGTCGATACTAGTTGCAATTGACAAAACGATCAGAGTCCACCCCCTGGTAGGATTAATCATATCCTCCTTGCCGTTATTCCTGACCGCTTCAAATATCATTTTTCCTCCCACGAAAAGAAGCAGAATGAATGCAATCCAGTGATCCACCTCCCTGACAACTGAGTGCAATCCCAGTCCAATGCTCCATCCAATCACAGGCATCATCGCCTGAAACAGTCCGAAATGGAAGGACATTCTGAATACGCTCCGTTTATCAGAAATCTTTCCGCTTGAACTGCATGCAAGTGAGACTGCAAATGCGTCTAGTGCTAAAGCTATTGCCAGCATTAATATTTCTATAAAACTCATTTTAAAATGTAAACAATATTTGGAAAAAATTAAAATTCATTTTCATAATGCCAATAAAAGTGTATTTTAGAACTGGTAAGTAAAAATATTAAGGAGATTGTAGTATGGTAAAGCGTGTGTGGATTTCAATACTTTTATCGTTGATGTTTTTTGTAGGTGCGTCAGCACAAAAAATCCCAAATGCATTAAGGGAAATGAGAGCAGTCTGGGTTGCCACAGTTGCAAATATAGACTGGCCCTCCAGACCCGGTTTGACAACCGAGCAACAGAAAGCCGAAGCACTGGCCATTCTGGATAAGGTTAAATCCCTCAATATGAACGCAGTTATTTTGCAGGTAAGACCACAGGCAGATGCAATTTATCCTTCAGAACTTGAACCCTGGTCCTACTTTTTAACCGGACAGCAGGGAAAAGCCCCGGATCCTTTTTACGATCCCCTGAAGTTCTGGATTGATGAAGCACATGTGCGCGGTCTTGAACTTCATGCGTGGCTCAATCCATACAGGGCAAATCATTCATCCACAAGAGGAGAACTTGCTCCGAATTCAGTTGTTAAATCCAAATCGCATCTGGTTAAGAAACTGGGTTCAGCCGGTTATTACTGGATGGATCCTGCCCTGGCTGAAGTTCAGGATCACTCCTATGCCGTTGCAATGGATATCGCAAAAAGATATGACGTGGATGCAATCCACCTGGATGATTATTTCTATCCCTATCGTGACTATAACGATAATCAGGACTTTCCGGATGATGATTCTTACAATGCCTACAAAACTAAAGGGGGCAAACTAACTAAAAGCGACTGGCGACGCGATGCTGTGAACAAGTTTATTAAACGTCTCTATGATGGAATAAGAAAAACAAGCAAAACTGTTAAATTCGGCATAAGTCCCTTCGGGACTTACAGACCGAATCATCCCGAGGGATATGGCGGAACGTTTGACGCTTATGAAATTCTTTCTGCAGATGCCAAACTGTGGCTGAATAAAGGATGGGTTGATTATTTTGTGCCCCAGCTTTACTGGAATATTTCCAGAATCGAATTGAGCTATCCTATCCTTCTGCAATGGTGGCTTGGCGAAAATAAAAAAGGAATTCATCTTTGGCCCGGACTTTTTATTCGACCCGAAGTAGAAAGAAATACAATGATGCTCGAAATTGTGAATCAGATTCTGGTTGCACGTGGAATGATTAAGGACTATCCTGGAACCATGACTTTCAGTATGCGTTCTCTGATGAGCAACGATACCATTACCACACGTGCACTGTTAAATGGACCATTCAGAAATCACGCTCTGGTGCCCCCATATAAGTGGATAGACAGTAAAGCTCCCGATGCTCCAATTGTTAAAATAGAAAAAGGGAGCTATGGAATTAAAATTTCCTGGACTCCCAAAGGAAAGAAAATCCCCTGGCAGTATGTGGTTTATAAAAAAGCAGGGGAAGTCTGGAGTTATGAAATCCATAGCTTCAACACCCGCGAGTGCCTGCTGAAAGATACGAAGGTTACGGAAGTGATTGTGACAGCTGTGGACAGATGCGGAAATGAGAGTAGTAAAAAACCAGTTAAGCTATAGACTTCTGGGATAATTTGATTTATCAAGCTGTTGGTGAAAGATAAATATTCCGGTATTAAAAATCCCGGAGGGGCTTAAACTCCTGATTCTCCAATTGTTGAAGTTAAAATGGATGAAAATAAAGTTAAATACAAGAAAATAGAATTCTTCTGTTTCTCGGGTACGGGCAATTCTAAAACCGTTGTTAACTGGATGAAGGAAACCGCAAAAGAATCCGGGATTGAAACAGCGTTTACAGATATTTCTACAAATGAACGGATTAATATACCAAGTCCTACATCTGACTCACTTGTTATCTTTATTTCCCCGGTTCACGGATTCAACTATCCTCCGGTTATGGTCAACTTTATTCTAAATTTCCCCCGGGGAAAAAACAATGTTTTACTGATGAACACCAGGGGGGGAATGAAGTTCTGGAAATTCGTTACACCAGGATTGACCGGAATTGCATTTTATCTGGCAGCTCTGATACTTATTTGCAAGGGGTATAAAATAAAAGGAATGTATCCTGTTGACCTTCCATCCAACTGGCAGTTTCTTCATCCCGCTCTTACATCAAAAGCCATAGCTTATCTTCATGAGAAAAATGAAAAGAAAGCAAGGCAGTTCATTCTTTCTTCCATTAAAGGAAAAAGTTATTTCAAATCGCTTAGAAGCCTTCCTTTCGATTTATTGGTTGCACCGGTCTCCATACTCTATTATTTTATAGGACGCTATTTTCTTGCAAAAACCTTTTATGCCTCCGCAAAGTGCGATGATTGCGGAATTTGTATAAAAAACTGCCCCGTAAAAGCGATAATAAATGTAAGGGGAAAACCGTTCTGGACTTTCCGCTGTGAAAGTTGCATGAAATGCATGGCTAATTGCCCCCAAAAAGCAATCGAGGCGGGACACGGGTATACTATCCTGATGCTCTTTGTATTTTACGGATTGTTGTATCCCCCTGTTTCGCAATTCATATTTAGTAATATTACTTTCGGAATTGCTGAACCCCTTGTACGCGAGATTTTGCAGGCAGCAGTTTTTCTTCCACTATTTGCGCTCTTCTACCAGGCACTCCACTCGCTAAGGAAAGTAAAAATATTTGAGCAGTTAACTCTCTATACATCATTTACCAAATACAAATTTTGGCGCAAAGGATACAAATCCATTAACCAAGCGAAAATAATAGCTAAAAGGAACTAAAATGAATTTCGGAAAAGAACATGAAAGGATAGGAGTCGGAATAATAGCCATAGTTACCGGAGCCCTGCTGGTTTATCTGGCCGCTTTGGGACCACTCTGGCTTAACATAATAAAATACAAAACTGCGGAGATAGTTAATTACCAGCTTGCAGGGCAGGATATTGTTAATATGACCTTGCTCAGCGGACTCCTGATTGTCGGCGGAGTTATGCTGCTCTTGAAAAAGAGGGGAGCAGGTTATGTTTTGATAATGACACCGCTCTACCTGATTTATTTCTGCCTTAGCTATGGAGTCGGGATGGAATGGAGTCATCCGGATTACTCGGGTAACAGTGAACAATATTTCTATTACTTTTTAATAATACTGATTGCCGCTTTGATAATTTTATTATATTCAGTATATATTTTCCCGAAACAGTATAAAAGCAATTTCCGAAGGAAGGGATTGACTGCTTACACGGTGGTTTACACTATTTTTCTCCTTGCATTTGCGATGATGTGGCTTGGTGAAGTGAATGAAGTAATTAAGACCGGCACTTCAAGAGGGTATAATATAGCCCCGGTGGCATTTTGGACAGTTAGGTTCTTTGATCTGGGATTTTCAATTCCCCTCGGGCTCTTGAGTATTTATCTTTTGTGGATAAGACCTGATGAGACCTTTGGTATACAATTCCTCTTTTATGGATTCTTTGTAACCATGATAACCGCAGTTAACGCAATGGCATTCTTCATGTATGTCAACAATGATCCGACCTTTGAAGCCGAAAGTACTATCGTGTTCATAATCCTGGCAACAATAATTTACACTGGATTTTATTACATTCTGAGGAATTATAAAGTCACTTGATACAAACCTCCAATCACGCGAAACGGAAATAAACACACTCTCGGTTAGGACACAGAACTGACTTATCCGTGGTAAGGTTTCTCTCTGAATATAGGGAAAAAAGTTGCAAAGTTGCGAAAATGGCGATTTTGGCTTGAAATCAACATTTTCGACGCAAATCCACTTTTTAAAGTTGCAGGGATTTCTTGTAATTTTCGTATACCCTTCCCTTCTGCTCCCTTTCCCCACTTTTTCCGGACCTTCCAACTCATCCGCAAAAATTTCCCTTCAGCGAGGTGGATTAATGAAAGGGGAGTTTTGAATTCAACAAATCAATAAATATACAAATAAACAATTAAACCGTTCATTTATTCATACGTTCATTAACTACTCACTATTCACTACTCGCGATTCACAACCTCCTGTCTACTTTTTACTAAACCCTAATCAGACATTACTCCCGGTTTGAACTTTCCGGATTAGCCAAGTGCTGACCATTTGATTATTACACAATTTTCCTTTATTTTAAACGCTAATAATTTAAAGATTCTAAGGCATTGTATGTTGGACAAAGATCTTCAATCAATTCAGGAAGCCAGAGATCTGGCTAAAAAGGCTAAGGAAGCCCAGCTTGAGTTTAAACACTTCACTCAACAGCAGGTTGACAAAGTTGTTAAAGCTATGGCTGATGCCGGCTACGCTAATGCGGAACTGCTTGCAAAAATGGCTGCCGAAGAGAGTGGCTTCGGAAAAGTAAGCGATAAGATTATCAAAAATCAATTCGCTACTAAAAATGTGTATGAGTCGATTAAAAATCTTAAAACTGTTGGCGTAATTGACTCGGAACAAAATGGCAAGGTGCTCAAAGTTGCCGAACCTATGGGAGTTGTGGCTGCTTTGATCCCCTCCACTAATCCAACCTCGACGGCCATGTTCAAGGCAATTATCTCCCTAAAATGCCGTAACGGAATTGTTGCTTCCCCGCATCCGCGAACTCCTTATTGCACGGCCGAAGCATTGAAAATACTTGACCTGGCAGCTGTAAGTGCAGGCGCGCCGAAAGGACTTATTCAGTGCATGTCAATTTCCACTATCGCAGGAACGGATCAGTTGATGCATGACAATAATATCGCTGTAATTCTTGCCACCGGAAGCACTGCCATGGTTAAATCTGCCTATAGCAGTGGAAAACCTGCATACGGTGTTGGGGCAGGGAACGTACCGGCATTTATTGAAAGAACCGCAAATTACAAAAAAGCCGTAGCTGATATTTTATATGGTACAACCTTTGATAACGGCACACTTTGTTCATCTGAACAGGCGATGATTGCTGACCGCCCTCTCAGAGACAAAATTATCGAAGAGGCAAAAGCACTTGGAGGATATTTCCTTAATCAGGATGAAAAAGCAAAACTGGCTAAAGCAATCATGACAGACGGAAAGCTGAATCCCAAAATCGTTGGTAAAGAGGCAGTCTGGATTGCTGATTTTTCCGGCTTTAAAGTCCCCGAAAATACCAGGGTGCTTATTGCTGAATGCCAGGAGGTGGGAAATCAGGAACCCCTTTCTGTCGAAAAACTTTCCCCGATCCTTGCATTTTATAACGTGGATGGCTGGCTGGACGGATGTCATAAGTGTATTGATTTACTCAGGTTCGGCGGTATCGGACACACGATGGCTATTCACAGTAATGACAGCGACATTATAATGAAATTTGCGCTGGAGAAACCGGCATTCCGTATTCTAGTGAACACCGTCTCCTCGATTGGTGCGGTGGGCTATACTACCGGACTTACCCCCTCGTTAACGCTCGGTCCAGGGACATGGGGAGGCTCGATTGTCTCGGAAAACGTAAGCGCAAAGCATCTTATGAATATAAAATATGTTGCCTTTGAAACCAATCCGGTTAATCCTGGAAATGCTCTTTCTGGTTTCGAAGGGAAGAACAGTATTTCTGCAAGCTCCGGCGGAAACTATATCTCGGAGATAGAGGAAAGGCTTAAAGCCAGGGCAGGAAACCCGCCGTTAAACCAGAATTACGGAGTAAACAAGCCTGCAGCAGATAAATCGAAACAGGGAAAAGTTTACGGCACAGGAATAACTGAAGAGGAGATTCAGAAGCTGATTAAGGAATTTAAGAAGTAATTTCTTATATTTACAATGTAGTTTTTATTTATTCACTAAAACAAAATCAAGGTAGATAAAATGGCAGTTATGATAACAGACGATTGTATTGCTTGCGGTGCCTGCGAAGCAGAATGCCCCAATAATGCAATCTATAATACAGGCGATCCATATATGATAGGCGGGGAAGAATTTCCTGCTTTAAATGATGATCATACTTATATCGTACCGGATAAATGTACGGAATGTATTGGTTTTTATGATGAACCACAGTGTATTCCTGCATGCCCTACTGATGCAATAGTCAAGGATCCAAACAGGGTCGAAACTCATGAAGTATTGATGGCTCGGAAAGAACATTTGGATGCCGTAGGAAGATAGTTAATATCTTTTTTTGAACAGCTGACTCATTTTTCTTGTTATGAATGAGTCAGCTTTTTTTTTATAAAGGAAATTCAATGGAAGAAAATGTAAAATTGGCGTTAGCCGGAAAATCTGTAAGCTTTGATGAGTTCTTAAACAATGCCGAGAACAAGGTGGAAAACACATGGACCGGTGATCAGGATTTGCTTGATTATACAAAATTAAATATTCAGAGAATGAAAAGGATTATTAAAACCTATACCCCGTCTGCTGAAATATTGGATGCAATGAAAAGGATCCGAGACAAGCAAACCTGGATGGTAATTACGGAAGATTGGTGCGGGGATTCAGCTCAGAATCTTCCATTTATCAGCAAGATCGCTGATTTGAATGGCAGTGTTAGCCTAAGGATAATTGAGCGTGACAGGAATCTTGATATAATGGATATGTATTTGACTTCGGGAGCACGCAGTATCCCAAAATTAATTGCATTCGATAAGGAGGGTAACGAGTTATTTCAATGGGGAGCACGCCCTGCATCAGCTGCTGAATTAATGAAAAATATGCGGGAGCAAGGTCTGAAAAAGGAAGAAATGATCGAAAAACTGCATTTTTGGTATGCAAAAAACAAGGGAGCAGACCTTGAAAAAGAATTTATTACTCTCCTGAGTAAATAATTTAAATTATGGCCCACACTCTGTTTAATTGAGCGAGCTGTCCGTAATTTTCAACTTTACCATCTTTCGCCATAATGTTGATGGATTTATCGACAATTCCTTCGCCGCTTTTCTCCTGTTACCGTTGTGTTTTTTCAGAACAGCAATAATTGTCCCTCTTTCCACCAACTCAAGTTTTTGCAGATTAGACACATCTTCGTTTTTATTATAGTCTGCCGATTTTTCTCTCAGTCTCTTTGGAAGACTATCCACACAAATTGACTCCCTGTTACAAAGTATGAAACAATGCTCGATTATGTTTTCCAACTCTCTGATATTACCGGGGAACGGATATTCGGAAAGTATATCGTATGCTTCGGGTGAGACACTGGTAATGTTTTTTGAAAATTTGCGGTTGAAAATTGTAATAAAATGATTTATAAGTATGGGGAGATCATCCCTCCTTTCGCGTAAAGGGGGTAAGTGGATATTAATTACGTTAATTCGATAGAAGAGATCAGCTCTGAATCTCCCTTCTCTGATTTCCCGATTAAGGTCTTTATTTGTTGCGGCTATTACTCTGGTATTCATTTTTATGGTTTTATTTCCGCCGACTCTTTCGAATTCCAGAGTTTCAATTACTCTTAGTAGTTTTGTTTGCACGGTCAGGGAAAGATCCCCAATCTCATCAAGAAAGAGCGTGCCGTTCTGAGCCAGTTCAAATCTCCCGGTCTTTGTCTTTGATGCGCCGGTAAAAGCCCCAGCCTCATGACCGAACAGTTCACTCTCTATTAGCGTTTCTGCAAATGCACTGCAGTTTACTGCAATGAACGGTGCGTTTTTCCTGGGGCTGTTAAGATGAATAGCCCGCGCTACAAGTTCTTTTCCTGTTCCGCTCTCACCGGTGATCAGCACGGTGGTATTCGTCTGAGAGACTGATTCGAGTACGTGGATAACCTGCTGAAGTTCCTTGCTCTTCCCTACAATATTCTCGTATTTGTAAGTATCTGCAAGATGGGAAGTCAGGTTTTTTATTTCACTAATGTCAATAAATGTCTCTACTGCGCCAATTATTTGTTTTTTGTTATTCACCAGAATCGCGGAATTAACCTTAATAGGGAGTTTGCGGTTGTTTTTATTCAGGATCTCAACTTCATTACCTATGGTTGGTTTTCCTTTCTGCATGGTAGTTTCCATGTGACAACCATTCCGGCAGATGTTCGAATTAAAAATCGTCCAGCATTTTTTTCCTATCGCTTCTGTTTTTTTATAACCAGTTATATTTTCGGCGGATTTGTTGAATGAGGTTATTTCCCAGTCGTTATTTATTGTAAACGTTCCCTCAATATTGCTGTTGAATATTGCATCCAGCCGGTTTTTCTGTTCAATCAGCTCGCCGGTTTTTGACTCTATTTCATTTGCCAGCGAAAGCATTTCATAAGTATCCCTGAAAATCAGAACCACACTAATCACACTTTCGTCCTTTAATATCGGAGTTAACGAAGCAAGCACAGGTTTTGTTGAACTGTCTTTATGTGTCAGGTGCAGAGATAAATTGGTGAAAGTAAGATTATTTGCTATTGAATCGCGAATATATTTCAGATCCCTCGAATGTTCTTCAAAAAGAAGCCGGATGGACTGAGAAAGTATATCATCCTCCCCAAATCCGGTTATACGCGAAGCTGCTTCATTGAACACAATTATATTTAGATCCTTGTTGATTATCGCAATGCCATCCGGCAATACCAGGGTTTCCTTGCTGCGGTCTATTATTTGCTTTACTTCACTCATATTTTAAAGTTTTTCCACAAAGATAACTTAATAATTGCAAAAATGCAACGCACTTCCACATAATAGTGCTGAAATGCAATAAAACTTTTTCAGCTTAATTCTTAAATAAATAAACCAGGCAAGCCAACTGACAGGGATAATTATCCTCTTTTTCGTCTTTTTTCAAAGGAAATCTGACCCTCTGATTTTGATTATCATCCCCATTTGTAAGAAATATAACCGGTTATTCAGTTCTTTCAGCATTGGCATGGAATTGGAACTCATTTACGGACGATGTGATTTTATTCCAATTTTAATAAAGGTGCAAAATGGAAAATTCTGAAAAAAAATCTGGTAATAAAACAGGTATTGAAGTGAAAAAAGGAATTAAAAGTTTTCTTCATCAGAAAATGGAACTTTTCTGTGATAAACTGGAAATGAGTATCCTGAAAGATAATGCGGATAAAAGTGGCGTAGTGTATGGACCAGTTCCCTCAAGAAGACTTGGATACAGTCTGGGAATAAACAATATAAAAAGAAAGATATGTACCTATGACTGTATTTACTGTCAGGCAGGAAAAACTACCTGCTGTTCAGAAGAAAAGGACTGCTGCTTGTCTCCGCATGAGTTGTACTTCCTGGTAAAACAGAAGATACAGAGTATTAAAAAAGAAAATTTACATGTAGACTACATTAGTTTTGTACCAAATGGCGAACCTACAATAGATGGCAATCTCGATAAAGAGATAAAACTCCTCAGGGAATTTGGGTATAAAATTGCCGTCTTTACCAACTCTTCTCTCCTCTGGAACGACAATGTTAAAGCCAGGTTAATTAATGCTGATTACGTTTCCGTTAAAGTGGACACGCTCGACGAGGAACTGTGGGAAAAAATTAACCGACCTCATTGCCGGCTCCGTTTCGATAAGGTTATTCAGGGAATCCGGGAGTTCTCGAATTCATTTGACGGCACTCTCACTACTGAGACCATGCTAATTAAAGGAATGAACGATAACTTAAAGGAAATCCGGGCAACAGGTGAATTCCTGAATAATCTTAAGCACGATAAGGCTTATTTTACAATCCCTATTCGTCCCCCCGCAGAACCCTATGCAATGATCCCCTCCAAAAATACACTCATGGACCTCAGAAATTATATTAATGATAATATTCGGGATGCAGAAATGTTGTGTTGTCCTGAAAGCGGCGATTTTAGTATATTTGATAAGATAGAAAATGATATTTTGGGGATTTTGTCGGTTCATCCTATGAGGGAGGAGGCATTGAAGAGCATGCTGGAGAAAAAGGATTTGAACAGAAGCATTATTGGTTTGCTGGTTGAACGGGGTGATATTAAACGGGTCAGTTATGAAGAAACCACATTCTATTCGCTTGCGGATATTAAGGAGCAGGAAGTATGAGAACTTTGGATTTCCGAAAGTATTTGAAGTTATTGCTTTATCTTGTTGCACTTCATTCTTTTTTGGTTGGTTTGGGATTAATAATTATGCCCTCTGCTTTTATTGAAAGTCTTGGCTATTATCCCTGCGGTGAACGCTTTTTCAGGGCGCAAGGGGGAGTGTTCCACATCGCAATGGCTGTGGGTTACGCAATGGCGGGGTTCAACAGCCGCAGGTTTCAATGCCTGGTTATCTTTTCGATTATTGTTAAAATAGTTGCAACTCTCTTTTTATTCTCGTATTTTGTGTTTGTAAATCAACTTTTAATTCTTCTTCTTTCACTGATTTCTGATTTTCTGATGGGTGTTTTTATTTGGGTTCTGTATTACTATTCAAATAAAGAGGCTGGAACGGAGTAAGTCATGACAACTAAATTACCTTCCTTAGTCGTTACGGGAGCGAGTGGCTTTATTGGCAGATTTCTTTTGGAAAGCATTAAGGATGAATTTAAAATATTTGCAATTGCAAGAAGATCCCGTAAAGAAGCAAATATCCCGTATCACAAAAACATTCACTGGATTCAATGGGATGTGGCAAACAACGAAACCCTTAAGGATGTCGGAAAATATATCTTGGATAATGGGGGTGCCGAAACTGTTATTCATCTCGCTGCTTTCTATGATTTTACCTACGAAGATAATGATGAGTATGAACGCACGAATATAGGCGGTACACGCAATGTCTTGGATCTGGCTAAAATTATAAGTATCAAGAGGTTTTTATTCGCAAGCTCGCTCGCTGCCTGTAATTTCCCCAAAGGAGATGAAAAAATTACCGAAACTACTCAGCCTCTTGCTGACTTTGCTTATGCAAGGAGTAAGAAAAAGGGGGAGGAGATGGTGAAGGAGTATTCCCCATTTTTTAAGACCCATGTTATCAGATTTGCTGCTGTATATAGCGACTGGTGTGAGTATGCACCTCTCTATAAATTCCTTTTAACCTGGTTATCAAAAAAAATTGATTCGAGGATTCTTGCCGGGAAAGGAGAATCAAGCATTCCTTATATACATGTCCAGGATATAGTATCAATAATCAGAGTAATTATTAAGAAATCCGATGAACTAAAAAGTTTTGGTATTTATAGTGCCAGTGCCGATGGATCCGTCTCTCACAGCGAGTTGTTTAAAATCGCCACTGGATACTATTTCGGACGGTTTATTAAGCCCTACTATCTGCCAAAATCACTTGCTTACCCGGGACTGTTTGCAAAAAAACTTTTAAAGTATTGCCATTTTTTCTGCGAGGAACCATTTGAGAAAAGCTGGATGATTAAATACATTGATAAAAAATTGAATGTTGATTCTTCACTAACAAGAAAGATCCTGGAATGGGAACCTGCTCCCAGATACCACATCACAAGGCGATTGCTTTTTATCCTGGAGAAAATGAAAAGTCATCCTGATGAGTGGCATCTTAAAAACGAAGCCGCACTTAAGAAAGTGACCCGAAGAGAAAATTTGATGATTTATGAAGCTCTTTCCGAGAAAAAAGACTCTCTTATCTCCCTTATAATTGACAAGATTACGTCAAATGAAAATGAATCGAAGTTCTTCAGATACAAAAATCTTGATAGCGAGGACTTTAAGTGTTATTTGAGTACACTCTACCATCTGCTGATGGCAACCGTTAGAAGCGGCGACAGGGGTTTGATGATCCAGTATATTGACGATATTGCTCTGAGGAGATTTGCCGAGGGATTTGAATCTGCTGAAATTTGCGAAACACTAGTAGTAATTAAAGATGTTATCCTTAAAGAACTGAATGAATTACCGGAATTGAAGAAAATCAGACAAATAGTGTACGACTACATTGGCTTGACCCTCCAACTGGCACAGGACGAAGTAGAGGACCTTTACTATCGTCTGATTGACAGAATGCCCAAGGAAAGAATTTCCGAGTCACCATTATTACCCGACTGTAAAAAATTACAAGCTATGATCAGACAGTTAAGCGCTTTTTATCAAATTTCACCAGACGAGGGGAAGTATTACGAGGATATGCAATAAATAATAAATTAATCTTAAGGAAAGCGATAATATGTATTTAGTTAAAATACTTGATTTTGTCAGAATTGGACTTGTGGCTCTTACGTTTTATTTTGGTTATAGTATCGGATTTGAAAATGAATATGATCCTAATGCTCAACTGCATTTTATGATTCCAATTATTATTGTTGCTGTAGCAGGAATTTCGGGTTTGGAAGGTCTTTTAATGCCGGAAAAAGCAGCAAAAATAAAAGGATATGAAGTCGGAAGTAACTATCAAATGCAGTCTGCCATAGCTTTGCTGTCATATGCTTTTACTGCAATTATTATATATTTTGCAAATTGGGGAACGAAAGCTGAATTAACGATATTTTTCGCATTTATATTCTTTTTCTTTTTCTCGGGTGTAAATCATTTTGTGGATGCCGTAAAACGAAAGAATTATAAATGGCAGAACATTAATCGCTTATTCATTGTACTGCTGTTAATGGCGGGAATGGTTTATCCCGTTTATATGGCTGTTAAATTAATGTAATAAAATTTCTTATTTAATAATAATAAAATATGGATGGAGGAAATATGCCTAATTTAGATGGAACCGGACCAAACGGAGAAGGTCCGTTAACCGGAAGAAGAAGAGGTCGCTGTAAAGGTAGCCTCAATAATATAAAACCAAAAGAAGAACCAGAAGAAAAAATTCAAACTCCCGAAGAGTCTAACCTTCCCGGCAGGGGACGCGGATTCGGCAGTGGTCGAGGTCTTGGAAAAGGTCGCCAGGGTAGAGGAGGAGGAAAACGAAACAGATTCCGGGGGAGTAATGAATGAGGGGAATATTGAATTTGTAAAACTCAATAATATAACTTTTGAAAAAGGAGTATCGAAGCAGATGAGATTAGCAGTAGCGATCGAAGAACGTAATGAAAAAGAACTTGTAGCTGAACATTTCGGAAGATGCACTAAGTTTAATATATGTGAACTGGATGCTGAAAATAATCTTCTGAAAATCGAGGAGTACTTTAATCCGCTCGCCGGACAACACAGCGGTGCCTGTCAGCTTCCCGGATACGTTAGACAATTTAATGTCAATACCATTATAGCTGGAGGTATGGGACAGAAAGCAATAGCCAATTTCCATAGTTTCGGGATAGATGTCATTACTGCTCCAGGGGTTATCTTTAACGATGTTATTAAGTTATTCTGTGAAGGGAAATTGTCCGGTTATGAAACATGTACTCATGGACATGGTCACGAGCATAATTGTTAGATGAAAAATGGTTTGAAGGTTGCCGTTGCCTCCGGTAAAGGAGGCACCGGAAAAACAACTATTGCTTGTGGTTTGGCAAGTGTAATTGATTTTCCTGTTTATATTGACTGCGATGTTGAAGAACCAAATGGTCACATTCTGCTTAAACCGGAGATTCATAATGTAGATACCGCATTTAAACTAGTCCCCTCTATTTCCGTTAATAAATGTTCTTTGTGTACTAAGTGTATCGAAGTATGCGAATTCAATGCGTTATTCAAATTGGGAGAGGAGATTTATTTGCTTCAGGAACTCTGTCATAGTTGTGGGGCTTGTTCCTGCTTCTGTCCTGAGAATGCTATTACGGAACAAAAATGGGAAATCGGGAAAATTAGGAGTGGAAAGATAAATGATAAGCTCTTTTTTTTCGATGGTATCTTGAAAATCGGTGAACAGTCAGCCCCCCCCTTAATTCGACAAGTTAAAGGGAAACTCTTTTCTGGTAGTGAAGCACCTTTTTATAAGAACCATAATATTATTGTTGATTCTCCACCCGGAACTTCATGTTCGTTGTTTGAGAGCATTAAAGAAGTTGACTTTTGCATATTAGTGACTGAATCCACACCGTTTGGACTTAATGACTTGAAACTTGCGGTGGATGTAATTAAAGAAAGCAATATTCCTTTTGGAATAGTGATTAATAAATATGATCCTGAATATCCTGAAATTGAACAATACTTACAACTAACGGGTATTACTCTTTTATTAAAAATCCCTTTTTCGAAAAAAGTAGCTCAGATCTATTCCCGAGGGACGATCCCTTCCTATGAAGACGAGAAATTTGCACAAATGATGAAACTTCTTTGGATGGGTGTCGGGAATGAAGTGGATAAAACCATAAGGAGCAAGGTAAATTAACTTTTAACTTTTCCAAACTCGTGAAAATATCTAAATTGAATATGGATAATCTTCTGAAGGGTTTAATTGTACATGGCGGATAATGCAAAAATGGTATAAACAAATAGTTGTACTAAGCGGAAAAGGTGGAACAGGAAAAACTACTGTCTCATCTAGTCTGGCTGAGATAGTTTCAGATAAGATTGTAATAGATGCGGATGTTGATGCCTCGAATTTACATCTGGTCTTAAAACACAAAGAAATTGAAAGACATAATTACTCAGGAGGAAAAAAAGCCCGAATAATTAGTGAGAAATGCTCTTTGTGTGGTTTATGCGAATCGGTTTGCAGGTTTAGTGCAATTAAGAATTTTCAGGTTGATAAAGTGGCTTGTGAAGGATGCGGGTTTTGTTATCGGATATGTCCTGATGGGGCTATTGAGTTTGTTGAAACAAAAACGGGAGAATATTATGAAAGTAAACTCGTTGATGGCTCTGATTTCTATTATGCAAAGTTATTAGCAGGAGAAGGGAATTCTGGAAAACTCGTAAGTGAATTGAAAAAGACAGCGATAAATAATATAAATCCTGATATAAAATGGATAATTATTGATGGACCACCCGGCATCGGTTGTCCAGTTAATGCCTCTCTTTCCGGATCGGATTTTGTACTGATTGTAACGGAACCAACCGAGTCGGGTTACCATGATCTGAAAAGACTGATTGAGCTGCTAAATGTTTTTAAATTAAAAGCCGGTCTCATCATTAATAAGTTTGACATTAATTCTGAGATGAGTGAAAAAATAGCTCATTTTGCTAAGGAATGCGGCATACCCTTAGTAGGGAAGTTCCCATTTGACTATATTTTTGTTAAAGCGGTTCAGAAATCAAAAGCTTTAGTGCATGAAAGTGAATTTTATAAAAAGCAATTTATAACTATTTGGAAAGAAATTGAAATAATAATTAATAAATAAAGGAAGAAAAATGAAAATTGCAATAACATCGAGAGGAGAATCATTGGATTCAATGGTTTGCGAACAATTCGGCAGAACCCCATACTTCATTATTCTGGATCCGGTTACTATGGAATACCAGGCAGTTGTCAATACAGCCGAGCAACTGCAAAGCGGAGCTGGGCCTAAAGCAGCAGAACTTATTTTAAGTTTTGGAGCGGAAAAAGTTATAACCGGTCATGTTGGCGATAAAGCGGAAGCTGCTTTAAAAAAGGGACATGTAGAAATCCATGATGGATATTGCAATACTATGAAAGTGATAGAAGCAATAGAAAAATATAAGGGAAGTTAATAATCAGACGATAGGGCTAAAATGATCAAAAAATTGCTGATTGAAACAGTTCAGATAACTCTGCTCGTCGGGGTTATGATGATACTGGTTGATTTGATTAACGTACTCTCAAAAAAACGGCTTGAGGGATATTTTATAAAGGCAAGAAGATATAAGCAATATGTACTCTCTTCTCTGATTGGTGCAGTACCCGGTTGTTTAGGGGGATTTATGAATGTCTCTTTGTATGTTCATGGATTTATCACCTTCGGCGCTTTGACCGGAAGTATGATCGCTGTTTCCGGCGATGAGGCATTCGTAATGCTGGCAATGTTTCCGGAAACTGCTCTGGTCTTATTCGCCATTTTGTTTGTTATTGGCTTGTTTAGCGGAATGCTTATAGATGTAGTTGTAAAAAAGTATAAAATAAGCACTTGCTCCAATTGTAAGGAAATGATTGTCCATATGAATTTGGAAAGGAATACTCTTCATTACTTAAAAGAGCACATTTATGGGCATATTATAAAAAAACATTTATGGAAAACTGCGCTCTGGACTTTCGCCGCGTTAGCATTAGTTGAAATTGGTCTGGAATATCTGAATCTGGAAAAATTCACAAGCGAATATAAAATCGTTTTCCTTCTATTTGGGGCGCTGGTGGGTCTTATTCCCGAATCGGGACCGCATTTAATTTTTGTAACTTTATTCGCACAGGGCTTGATCCCTTTTTCTGTTCTCTTGACCAGTTCAATTGTTCAGGACGGTCATGGCATGTTACCGATGCTGAGTTATTCTTTTACGGACTCAGTAAAAATCAAGGTCTTTAATCTCATTATCGGTTTATCGCTTGGCTTGTTCCTTTTCTTGATTGGTTTATAGGTGCATTGTGAAAGAAAAAAATCATTGGTACGACGGCTGGATATACGATAAGTTTATTGCTCCTAATCAGGATAAGATGTTCAGTAAAATTCTGAACTTGATTGAGGAAGGAACCAATGTTGTTGACGTTGGTTGCGGAACCGGGAGGTTCTCGTTTCTAGCTGTAAATAAGGTTGACAGAATCATCGGCGTAGACTTGTCATTAAAGAATATTGAGATTGCCAGAAAAACGCTTGAAAGCAAATGGAATAATAAGATCTCTTTCTCTCACTCAGGAATTGAGGATATTGATACAGGCGAAAATAAGTTATTTGATTATGCCGTGATGACATATGTTATCCATGAAATTCAACCGGAGGATGGGATTGAGTTACTTAAAACAATCAGCAGAAAAGCAAAAAAAATAATAATTGGGGATTATCTTGTCCCGCAACCGGATGGACTTGTAAAAGTGATTAACGAGTTAGTTGAGTTTTTCGCAGGGAGTGAGCATTATGAAAATTATAAAAAATATACAAATAACGGGGGGATTGAGTATCTGGCAGAAGTTGCAGGATTGAAAATTGACTACGATGAAAAAAATCTGAAGCAGGGGAGTCGGATTATAATACTAAAAGGGGATAAATAAAGTTGTTAAGTACAATTTATGGGAAGAGTAGTAGCGCGTACGGGATTTGAACCCGTGATCTCCGCCTTGAGAGGGCGGCGTCCTAAGCCACTAGACGAACGCGCCATTTGATCAAACTTACGCTGCCCCGTCAGGGGTCGAACCTGAACTCTTCTGATCCAGAGTCAGACGTGTTGCCAGTTACACCACGGGGCAAAAGATAAAAATAAGATTTCAAAAATAACATTATTAGGCAAAAAAACAAAATGCTTATCATAGAATAAGCACAAAAAAGGCAGCCATAGGCTGCCTTTTTAGCGAATTAATGTTCTTAATTACTTCAGGAACATCATTTTCTTGCTATCCATAAAGGAATTGCCGGTTGTTTTGTCTATTGCAACAATGCGATAGATGTACATGCCCGTAGCAAGTTTGAAATTAGTTGCTTCAAGATCAAATGAATGATATCCGGCGCTCATTTCCTGATTAATAAGTGAACCGACTTTTTGTCCGGTAATATCGAACAGTTCGATTGTAACGTTTGCATCTGCCGGTAACTGATAATCAATTCTGGTTGTCGGGTTGAACGGATTCGGATAGTTCTGAGACATCGAGAACGAATTCGGAGTTCCGATTTCAACGTTAATAACCTGGCTGTATTCATATGTTCCGTCAAAGTCAACTATTTTCAGCCTGTAATTAAGTTTGCCTGCTGATGCATTCTTGTCAACAAATGAATAGGTCTTGAGTTCTGTTGAAGTTCCGGATGCCTGGACAAAACCAACGGTCTGCCAGCCATTTCCATTACTTCTTTCAATCTGGAATCTGTCGCTGTTTGATTCTGTAGCAGTTGACCAGTTAAGAACAACGTCCTTGTCCATAACTGCCGCAGTGAATGAGGTGAGTTCAACAGGAACAGGTCTGATTGTGTTGTATGCACCAAAACCGTTATTTGTACCAAGTACAAAAATTGTTGCACTTCCGTCATTGTTGATTCGGAAAGCAATGTCTCCTGTACCTCCAACATTTGAGTTCGAACCAAGACTTGGGGTTAACTCATATAAAGATGCACCGGGTATATCACCGACGGGAACCTGAATTATTCGCGCATTTTCATTTCCTGCACCATACTGATAAACTACAACGAGTTCCTTACCTCCTGTTGTTCCAAGATATCTTGGAGCGTTGGAACCTGTAGCTACAACAGTACCAGGAACAGTTCCAAGGAGTGTTCCGTCAGCCGCAAATTTCTTAAGGCTTATTCCTCCGGCTTTATAGTAGAAGTCGCCGTTTGGTAATGGACCAACTGATGCACTTCCAACTGCAGTTATGGTTGGATCTGCAAGAGTTACAATTGTAGGAACTGGGTTAAATACTCCGCCTGACATTGTAAATTTATATACTTTCAAGTGAGCAAGCGTTGCACTTGCTGCCCAAATTACTGCAGTTCCTGCCGTGTAATCACCGGTTACAGTTACCTTGTCACCAAGTCTTACAGGGTCACCTGCATATTTTAAAGCTACAATAGGAAGCGCTGCTTCATTATTCCACATATATACTCTGAAAGTATCTGAGGAGGCATTGGTTGTTAAATTGCATGAAAGAATTTTTCCGTCGGAAGTTACATCTACGTCACTCAGAGCATGAGTTCCACCCGAGATACCTGTAATATCCAGGCTACCTATATCATTTCCTGTAAGAGCATCAACAACTTTAACGAAAACACCAGCGTTTCTGCTAACTACATAAACTCTGTCATTTGTCTCAGTCGCATTTGTTTTTCCAAAAGCTAAACCTCTCTCACTACTTCCGGTGGTTGAGAACCATGGGGGAAGGGAAACCTGGGCTGCAGATTTCTCCCAAAGAGTTGTTGTAAGAGGTGATACTGTCAGTACACCAGAATTGTTTGTAGTTCCGTTCCAGAATCCACCACCACTGGCGCTATAACCTCCATACTGATATGGAGCTGTGTTATACTGCCATCTTGCTGCGTAGTAATAAGTTCCGGGGATTAATCCTGCACCTATATCAGCCATAAATTCATCATTGTTGCTTACATGACCCGCATTATAGGTAGCCAGTTTCCATGCTGATTCATTCCAGGTGGAGGGATCAGTGTTTGCCGAGTTAACTCCGATCCAGCAAACCAGACCAGGAGCTGCACCCGGAGCAGGAGTAACGCCGTTGATCCATGCCTGAGCATAAACTCTGTCTGAATCACCGCGGACTACGTTAATTGTGGCAGGCCACTGTAAGTTAGCCCAGTCAATCATAACAACCGGAGGAACAAATGTACGCTTATGCATATAAGCATTTGAGCCGGCTGTATAGAATGTTGTATTTCCTTTTGAGTTGGTTGCAACACTAAGACCATACTGCGTAGCTCCGGAGCTATTAGTTAATTCCCATGTAGCACCGCCGTCCGTTGTATAGAAAGCCGTACCGGAACTTCCAATAACCATACCTTTATTCGCATCAAGGAAATGAACGTTGTAATTTGAGTAGGAGCGTGTAGGAACGGTCAAAGTATCCCAGTTAACTCCGCCGTTGGTAGTTTTGTAAATTCTTCCTGAACCGCCAACACAATAGCCAACGTTTGCGTCAATCATCTGAATGTCGTATAAAAATCCGGAGTAAGTATCTACCAGGTTTTGTTCTGTCCATGTTGCTCCGCCGTCTGTTGTGACGTAGGGACGAGGTTTATATGAAACAACCCAGCCTACATTTTCATTAAGCATGTGGGCCCCGTAAATCCCTAAATTACTTGCCGATTGTCCCGTTAACATAGAGCCGGTCCATGTAGCTCCGCCATCAGTAGTTTTGAAAATTGTATTAGTGCCTGCTGCTGAAGCATATGTGGAGAAAATCCAACCGACATTTTGGTTTATGAAATCTACTTTTCTAAGAGTCAGACCTGCTGGAAGAGTAGTGGCAACAGAATCCCATGTAAGTCCGCCGTCAGTAGTTTTATAAACAGCACTCATTGTACCCACTGCCCAACCAATCTGATCAGTTACCATATCAATACTCCAGATTTGAGTATAAGGAGATGGAGTGAGTTCCGGAGTTAATTTGCTCTCTTCAACCTGTTCGGTTTCGGGAACGAAGACCGTTTGCTTAGGTGCATTTCCTTTGGTGGTTGTGGCAATAGACCAATTTTGTCCTCCGTTGGTTGAATGGACGAACTGGTCGAAAGCGAATCCGGTTGAAGAAGGACCACCCGCAGCAATTAATTTTGAACCGTCATTGCTAGCCCAGATGTCATACAGTGTACCGGCTCTGAAAAACATTGAATATGTTTTATATCTTGTATTCACCAGACCAAAAGCTCCTGCAGTCACGAAGTCAGCATCAGAAGCGCCGAAGTCGGTTGCATAATATGTGCTGGTCCAGGGTTGCTGACCAACATCAGCAAGGAACCCGAGGGTATCCCAGGCAGCACCATCGTTTGTGGACTTGATCATGTAAAAAGAATTTCCGGTAACATAAACATTAGGCCCAACAAGATCAATATCATAGAGGATATTGGTTGAACTTCCTAAACCGAAAGGAGTAGTTGATTGATTCCAGGTAGCTCCGCCATCAGTAGTGGTTCGAACCTGATAGTAAGCTCCGACTGCAAAACCAGTGTTAGCATCTTTAAAGTGGACCTTATAAGGAATAAATGCCTGTCCCCCTGCTGTCAAAGAAACAGCCGTCCATGTTGCACCACCGTCAGTTGATTTCCTGAAGTTAGCTGCACTGGATGAACCGATAACGACATAAAGGTTATTTGCATCGGGGGCATAAATGTCATAGATAGATGTTGTAGTACCCGAAACAACAGCAGTCCAGTTCAGGCCTGCGTCTGTGGTTTTAAGTAAAGTACCGGATGTTCCGACAGCAAAACCGTTGTTTGCATCGTAGAAGTGAACCTGATAGAATGTAACCGTACCGGCTGCAGGATGTGTAACTGTAGCGAATGAAACGCCGCCATCGGTTGTTCTGTAAATTGTTCCTGAAGAACCAACTACAATACCTGTAGTCTGATTAAAAAAGTGGGCATCATACAGGTTTGCAAACTGTGCTGATGTAGCAAAGGGGGCGGCAGCAGTATGGTGAAAATACCAGTTTGCTCCAGCATCAGTTGTTTTCATGAAAGTGCCTGCTAAACCGACAGCGTACCAAGTGTTTGCATCGAATCTTTTAACCCACCTGAGTGTGTTTCCCTGGGGTTGCTGATGCATCCACTTCCAATCTGTATATTCCTGCGCGAATGTTACAAATGTAAATAGCGCCAGGAAAAAAAGTGATTTGAAGAGTAGTTTATTACTCATGGAATGAACCTCCTTAATAATGTAATTTTAGGATCGAAATGTAGTTTGATTTCACCTTTAAAACAAGCTATTTTTTAATAAGTTCAAAACAGATAACAGGGAAGTAGATTAATAGAAATTTGTGCTTCTGGAGATTCCTGGGGATAACAAAATCCCCAATCTGTGATCAGAGTTTCCATTGTCCAAATTGGTTAGATCAAACTCGAAAGCCAACCAGAACTATAAGGTTTTATAAAAATTGTTTCAGAACTCGCTTTTCCGAAGATAATTCTTCTGTTTCTTAGGGATGGAAGAGTGAAATTTTGTTGCAAAATCCCTCTGATTTTTATTTATCTTATCGTGTTTGGATATTTGGGAATAAAGATTCAATTATTATTGAGTAATGTTCGTTTGTCAAAGGTTCTAAGAATTCGCCCTCAGTGATCAGGATTTCATTTAGTTTCATATCAATAGGAAGCAGAAAATCAATGAAACGATCAGTAAATCTTTTATCAATCGTTTTTACTCCAGAACGAGAGAAATTCCCTAGTTCCTGAATTAATTTAGTGAATTTTTCACTTTGGGATGCTACTGTCTCTTTTGCTTCTTCAGTCAGCAAGGATTTATGGATGAGATTTTCCAGGCCTGGAGTTGTTTCAATTTCTTCAGCAAATTTCATCAAAATGTCCCTTAAAAAGGAACCGCTTGGTGTAAAATTGGAGATCTTTTTCTCGACTGCCTCATTTTGTATGATATATTGGGCAATCAATATTCCAAATATGGTGATTTCCCAGTATTTATACTTATCGGTTGCTGAATTCCTGAGAATTCCGCATTCCCTTAGTTTTGCAGCAGCAAAGCGGGTATTCGCAATAAAACGGAGAGCGCCTGATTTTAAATGCTGGAAATCACCGGGTAATAGGTATTCCTTTACACTATCCATGAAAACCGCTGAAGTCATCATAGCGCTTAATTTTTTATTGTGATTGTGATAAAGATGGAAAAGTAGAGGAACAGGATAATTTCCTGCAGGTGTAAAAGTAGATTCTTTCGAATCTGATATCGAGCGGATATCATAGATTACATCTGGGAAAAGCACGAGTTCATTTTTATCAATTTCATGGAAATTACGGATGTCAATCAATCGAAACGAATACCTGATTTTTGCAAGTTCTTCTTCAATTCTGAAATAAATTGAGGCAGCTTCTGTTTTAAATTGCCGTTTTTTACCCGAATCCCTTGTGGAATTGTACTCTTTTTCCAGTGCGAGCAGACGGTTGATTAGTTTCTTTAACGACATGTTTCAAATCTTATTAATTCTTTTACTCTACAGATTTATTATCTGATGTTCAAATTTGGTAACCTTGATTTCATTAAATAGCAACTCAAGCATCTCCTGCCCATATTTATTAGCGAAAAGTGTATAGTTGAAAACCCTTTCCTGCATTACGGAAACAGGAAAAAGATTATTAACCAGTTTCTGGGACTGCTTGATTACAATGTCATATTTCCTCTTATGCGCTTCATTTGTCTTTGCCTGAAACTCGTTCACTACTGAAAATACTTTTTGCTTGTATTTTTCTGACATATCTGACAACTGAGGATCGACTTCAGCGCATTCTGATTTTAATTTTAAAAATATCTTGTCCAGTCCGGCTCTTGATTCTGTGAAAATGTCTTCGATATTCGAACCTGCGAGATTAGAGATCATTTTGTCAGGCAATTTATCTTTTAACAAGAAAACTTCCTCAATACCCACTTTGTATTTGGTAATAAGCGAATTAATATTCTTTTCAATTAAAGTAACCGAAGCGCGGGGGAATATTACTGGTCTGCTAATTTTGAAAAAATCATACAGTACAAGTGATTGTGCAAAATATGCAACCTCTGCCGGACCTGCAACGTAAAATGCTGTGGGGAATATGAAATCCTGACATACCGGACGCAATAATACGTTTGGACTAAACAACTCGGGACTGTTTTCCACTAGATTTGTTAATTCCTCCTTGGTTAATTTAATCCGCTTGTTCTTAAGACGGAAACCTTCCTCGGTTGGTTCTACTGCATGACGGTTCCCCTCGTTATACATGAAAAGATTTACCGGCTTAACTTTTACTTGCGCATGGTAAATATCGTCAAGACTTGCGCTGATGTTTACTAATGCTTCGGAGTGTTTTCTGAAATCCTGAATTTCTTTTAGAAACAATGGTTGAAGTAATTTTTTTGCATCTCGGTCTGCTGGATTAAAGATAATAAGTCCATACTTATCAAAAAGGGAAAAAATTAATTTGCGGAATGCATCGGCAAAAGTGGAACCGGGGGAGTAGTATTCATGTATGGAAGAGAAAATTGCACTTGAGAAATCTGTCCCTCGGAGTAGATTTTGATATTGTTCAACAAAATTCTTGATCTCCTCCCCGAATTTAATTTCTCCAACCGGTTTTCTGTTTTCATCTGTAATCTCTTTTTCAAAAAGATGAAGTTCCTTGATATTGCCTTCATTGTCTAAAGTTATTAACTGGCTTACTTCCTCCAGGTCATGATCCTCGGTTTCCATCCAGAATACGGGCACAAAATTATAAGAATCGAACTCTTCGGAAAGTAAATTGCACAATTTTATCGTGGTGATTGTTTTGTATAATGTATATAAAGGTCCGCCAAACAGTCCGACCTGTTGTCCCGTTACAACTGCAAGTGTATTCGGTTTTTTTAGGAGTTCAATATTGTTTTGTGTCTTTTGGGACGGATTATTATCTTGGTATTGGTTTTTAATAATGTCATATACTCTTTCCCGGTGAATGGAATCGGTTTTTCGGTTTTGATTGAAAATCAGAGGGTAAAACTCCCGGTCCCGGAAATTATACGGATAGAATGCTTTTAAGTTCGAAAAACGATACAGGTAATCCAGGAAGAGTTTAGAATTATTGGGTAAATAGGAGAAATTTATATACATATTAAAATAAATTAATTATTTGAAAAACTTTGGGAAAAATAGCAAAAAAAACTAAATCTAACAATTGTTTGACTGAATTGGGCTTTGAGTGAGTGAATTATTTGCAATCCTTAAGTGTCTGACACTTAAAAGGGTACTAAACATAATCCGGGTTTATTCCTCTTATGCTTTTTCTGTGGTTACAGGTAAACCGGTTCTTTGGGGTGAACCAATTTCAATTTCCATTGAACCAACCAGCATATGCAATTTGCGATGTCCCGAATGCCCAACGGGAGCTGGCACTCTGCTCCGTCCGCAGGGGACTATGAAATTTGATTTCTTTAGAGAAATAATTAATAGAATATCACCAAAAACATTTTATTTGCAGCTGTTCTTTCAGGGAGAACCATTTGTTAATAAGGAGATTTTCAAAATGATTGAGTACGCAAAATCTAAGAAAATGCTCGTCTCAGTCAGTACAAACGGTACTCTTTTTAAGGGAGAAAATGTTGCCAGACTCCTTGACACACCACCGGATAAGTTGATTTATTCTGTTGACGGGCCGGATGAGGAAAGCTACCGGAAATATAGGATTGGTGGTGATTTCCGGGACGTTGTAGATGGACTTGATAATATTGTGAAAGAAAAAAAGGAAAAAAATAGTGCTTTGCCCTATATTGAACTCCAGATGATCGTTATGCGACAAAATGAAGAATTGATTAATGAGTTCATTGAATTCGGAAGAAAAATGGGTGTAAATAAAGTAACCCTTAAAACAATGCAAATATACAATCAGAAAGATGCTGAAAATTTACTCCCCGTGAATATTGCTTATAGCCGGTATAAAAGAGCGGGAGAAAATTATATAATGAAAGAGAGGCTCAAAAACAGGTGTTTTGCACTTTGGCGGACAGCAGTAATTACTTGGGACGGTAATCTGTCAGCTTGCTGTTTTGATAAGGATGCAGAATTCTCTCCTGGAAATATTAAGAATCAAAATATCTCGGCATTATTAAGAAATGAGGTACTGCAGAATCTTCGTAAACAGATTTTTATTGATAGAGCAAAGATAAATATTTGCAGTAATTGTACGGAAGGACTGCGTGTAAATATTAAAGAAATAAAAATCGTCTGAAAAAATGAGCTATTTCTCAAATATTATGAAACAGGTCAGTAGCAAAGAGTTTTTATATTTCTTACTCAAACTCTTCGTCCCTGTCTTGTTGATTTATTACCTATCCGTAAAGTTTATAACAATTGATTCTTCAATTTTCAAAGTGAATAGTATTGCTTTTCTTGCAGCTGGTATCGCGCTTACTTTTTTGAATATTTATATTCAGTTTTTAAAGTGGGAGCTTCTTTGTAATGATTATTTCGGAATCAAAAGTAGAGTAGAGGTTATCAAGTCCCTGCTGTCGGGTATTGCTGCAGGTATATTCACTCCGGGAAGATTAGGTGAATTCCTCGGCCGCAGTATTATCCTCAAAAAAGAAAAATTGGGTGAGGTAATGCTGACTACAATTTATGAAAAACTCCTTAATCAGTTCTGGATTCTTTATGTCGGAATTGTTCTTGTGGAAATTTATGCATCTGAAATTTATGAAATCCCAAAATACTTTTCTATTCCTCTCATAATTTTTACAGTTGCAATAATTTTTATCATAATGAAGTACTTGAAAAGATTCTCTTTAACGGATAATCAAATAGAAAAAGCAACAAAGAAACTTCCTTTCTTAAAAAAATTACTCTTTAACCTGTACAATACCAGAAGAATTAACCCAACTCTCAAAAGGCAACTTTTCGGACTTTCACTAATCCTCTACATTGTGATTATTGTTCAATATGCGTTTTTCGTAAGTTCATACTTAAATGGTGCGGAGATAATCAACTACCTTTGGGTAGGGGGACTGGTCATTTTTATTACTACCTTGATTCCTTCAATCTCAATCGGTGATTTGGGAATCCGGGAGGGAGCTTCGGTATTGATTTTAAGTAGTTTTGGATTCAGTCAGCAAACAGGATTTAATGCCTCCCTGTTGCTCTTCTGCTTTAATATCTTTATTCCCTCTGTTATCGGATTATATTTTCTAGTGAGAAGCAAATGACATTCTTGACGATTTTATTTATCTGTTTGCTTGTATTCTATCTTCTTTTCATTTTAAGAGTAATTCATGGCATTGGAGTGGTTTCGGCAGACAGATTCTTAGTAAAAAAAGATTATACTCCCTCGGTTACTCTGATCATCCCCTTCAGGAATGAGGCGGATGTAATTCTTGATTCACTCAAATGTGCACAAGCATTGGATTATCCAGGGGATAAGCTGGAAGTAATTTACGTTGATGATCATTCGGATGACGAAGGCTGTGCAAAATTGAAAAATGCAATATCTGAAAACCATATAAGAATAATTAAGAATGCTCATAAGAATTCCCGTTCTGGACAGAAAAAAGGAGCAATCCTGACCGGAATAAATAATTCAACCGGTGAAGTGATCTTTACAACTGATGCAGATTGCACATTTCAAAAGAATTGGATAAAAACCATGGTCTCCAAATTTGATGAAAATGTGGGATTCGTTTCAGGACCGGTTTTTTATGAAGATACTAAAACCCTATTTGAGAAATTTCAACAAATGGAGTTTGCCGGTCTGGTACTCGTTGGAGCAGGATTAATTGGTATTAATAAGCCCCTTCTTTGCAATGGGGCAAATATTGCCTATAAACGGAATGTTTTTCTTTCGGTCGGTGGTTTTGAAGACAATATGAATATCTCCTCCGGCGATGATGAATTCCTGATGCAGAAGATAGCCTCAACTGGGGATTATGAAATTAAATTCTGTTTTGAGAATTCTGCATTAGTGAGTACAAAAGGATGCAGAACAATTAATAAGTTTGTGATGCAGCGAAGAAGATGGGCAAGTAAAAGTCTCTTTTATAAAGACAAGATTAAAGTGCTGTCATTAATAATGATTTATCTTTTTTACCTCTCTTTTCCTGTTATGGTTGTTTTAGGAATTAGCACAGACTATCTTTATCTCAGATTATTCTGGTTTGCATTAGTCTTCAAAGGGGCTTTTGAATTGGGGGTACTTAAGAATGCGGAGTTCCTTTTTAATAAAAAAATAAATAAGTTCTTATTTGCAGTCGCACAATTCTTTCATATTCCATACATCATTATTATTCCTCTGTTGGGTATCTACGGAAATTACGAGTGGAAGGAAAGGAAACTCAAAAGATGAATTGGTATGTATCCCCCCCCGGTTTTATCAGAGGATTGTTTAAGGAAACTGTCTGGGAATCAAAATCTAATAAAATACTACTGACTTTTGACGATAGTCCCACGGAAGAAGTTACCGAAAGAATTCTTGAAAAACTATCACAAACTAATCTGAAAGTTGTTTTTTTCTGTTCAGGGGAAAAATCCGAACGGGAACCGGACTTGGTTAATCAGATAATAAAAGCAGGACATACTATCGGGAATCATGGGTATAATCACAAAAGTTTGCTTTTCTCTGGCAAACCGGAGTTGACGGAAGAAATTAAAAAAGTAAACAAAATATTCAAAAATTCTCATGATATAGATATCCGGTATTTTCGTCCGCCTTATGGTCGTTTTACTTTTTCGTTGGAAACTGTTCTGAAAAACGAAAATATGATCAACATTTTGTGGTCTTTGCTTACCTTGGATTATAAAAACAACTTAAATCTTGTTAAATTTACGGTTGGAAAATATTTAAATTCGAACTCGATAGTGGTTTTGCACGATAATATTAAAACAAACAAAATTATAAATCAGGTTATTGATATGATTCTTGCTGAGGCAGAAAAAAGAGGATTTGAGATAGGAGAGCCAAAGGAATGTTTGAGCTGATCTTTCTTATCTTTCTTTCCTCATATTTCCTTCAGACTGTTGTATTTTTGATTGGAACTAAAAAGAAATTCAGACAATTGAAGGAAAGCGAACTTCCATCTGTCAGTATCATTGTTGCCGCCAGAAATGAGGAGGAGAACATTCTAAGATGCATGACTTCTCTGGATAATCTCATCTATCCGGAAGGAAAACTGGAAATACTTTTGGTTGATGACAGATCCACAGATAAAACCGGTGCACTTATCTCTCAGTTTATTGAAGGGAAAACCAAATTCAGGAAAGTTGTTACAGAGGAGAACAGAGGTAAGTTAAAAGGCAAAACCAATGCACTGGCAGCCGCTATAAAATTTGCCAAAGGTGAAGTGATACTAACCACTGACGCTGATTGTGAGGTTAATCCTTCATGGGCAAAAACACTTGCATCCTATTACTTGCCTGATGTTGGTTTGGTCAACGGATTTACTTCTCAGGAATACTACAATAATTTTTCGGGTATGCAAAATCTTGATTTTATATATCTGCTTACGGTTGCAGCCGGGACGATTAATTATAACCTCCCTCTGAGTTGCATTGGCAATAATATGTCTTATAGAAAATCAGCATATGACGAAGTGGGTGGATATGAGAATCTCCCGTTTAGTGTGACTGAGGATTTCAACCTTCTTTTTGCTATTCATAAATTAAAGAAGTATAAAGTTATTTATCCCTTTGACAGGGATGCGCATGTAATCTCCAAACCGTGCAGTTCCCTGCGCGACTTGTACCGCCAGAAAAAAAGATGGGGTGTGGGTGGAATGAAATCCCCCTTAAGAGGGTATTTGGTTATGACTTCCGGTTTTGTTGCCCATATTGCCATTTTAATTAGTCCTTTCTTCTTTTCACCGGTAGTCGCAGGACTAATTGTTTTTAAACTGATTATTGACTTCATGTTTCTCTATGTTATTCTGAAGGAATTGAGCATTGCAGATTCGTTAAAGTACTTTCTTGCGTTTGAGATTTATTTCATTCTTTACGTAGTATTGCTTCCATTCATTGTGCTGCCAAGTCAGAAAGTCAAATGGAAGGATAGGACTTTCTGATGCTGCTTTTATGCAATTATTACGTGACTTACAGATGCAATGCATATTGTGAGTTTTGCCACTTTGCTGAACATGAAAAATTCAAGCGGACTCCCTTTGCTGGTTTTGCTGATTATCAACGCAACGTGGCAGAGATGAGTAAACTGGGGGTTAGATTTATTGACCTTACCGGAGGAGAGCCTTTGATGCATCCTAATATTGCTGAAATGGCTGGTTTTGCAAAGGACAAAAAGATGCAAACTAGTATTACTACAAACGGATTGCTTTATCCAAAACTTGCTGATAAGCTGGTTGGCAAGGTTAATTTACTTCACTTTTCACTGGACTCTCCCGATGAAGAAGAGCATAATAAAATAAGGGGGGTTGATTGCTTTAAAAAAGTATTTGAGTCTTTGGATATTGCGAAAAAAATTGGTGAATATCCCGATATTCTCTTTACGGTAACTAACGAATCATATTTACAATTACCAAGAATGTATGAAATTGCTCGGAAGTGGGACCTGGTGTTGATAATAAATCCGGTATTTTCATATTTCGGTAATCCCGGCCTTTCCGATAAGGCTATTGAGTATATCGAGGAGTTCGTTGGTTACAAAACGGATATTTACATAAATGACTCTTACTTGAAACTTAGAAAAAACGGCGGTAATAATATTGACAAACCGTTGTGCAAAGCGGTATCAAGGGTGATCGTAATCTCTCCTTATAACGAGATTGTTTTACCATGTTACCACTTTGGCAATGAGAAAATAGTAATTGACAAACCCCTGAAAGAAATCAGAAAATCGGAGCGGATTCAGTATTTTAAGAAAAATGAAGGACGTTTTGATTTTTGTAATGGATGTACAATTAATTGTTATTTTGAACCATCTTTTGCTTTCCCGACTAATATTTATGGAGTGCACAGTCTGAAATCCAAAATAACTTATGGCTATCAAAAACTGCTAAAGCAAAAAATAAAAAAGAAACTTAAAAAGAATGAGAATTAACAAGATTATCACTATAGCCGCATTCCTGGTCATTGTTTTATTACGAATAAATTTAAACGGACAGGGGCATTATGAGCTTTTTCCTGAAAGCTTGAATATTCTGCCGTATAAAGCTAACTTTCTCGAACCAAGAATGGGCTTTCAGTTTCGCGCATTGGAAAATGATCTTAGATTGGATATCGGTCATAGCAAAGATTTAATAAAGTATATATCTGATGGCGGGATAAGCTTTTCTTTTGGGGCGGATTTCTTTACTTTTACAAAACTTCGTGGTGAGCCGGATTTCCACTTTCCAGTCGATGCTGTGGATTATCTCTTTGGAGTTAACTTCGGTGCAAAGAAAAATATTCTGAGTGGTGAAATTGGTACAAGACTGAGGATTAGTCACATTAGTGCTCACTTTGTGGATGGCCACTTCGATCCTACAAATGAAAAATGGCGTGACGGTAGAAAACCCATTGTCTATAGTCGTGAATTTGTTGAGTTTATTCCATATTATAAAATTTATTATGCCAGGTTCTATGCCGGAATTACTTATTTGTTTCACGTCGTTCCAGAAGATATAGGAAAGACTATTATTCATGCTGGTATGGAATATTATTTAATCTCACTCTCATCCGGATTTCTTCATCCCGTATTAGCATATGACTTCAAGCTCGTTGACATTGGTGTTCAGTCCGGTACAAATAGTCTGTCAGCCGGCTTTAAATTAGGCCAGATTGATAGGGAAGGAGTGACAATACTCTATAACTTCTATTCTGGATATAGTGCACACGGTGAGTACTACAATGTTTTTGAGAATTATTCCGGAATTAATATTAATGTTGAGTTCTGATGAGTAACTTTAGCAGTGATCCCGATTTTTCCTACCATGATATGGGCAAAGGTGAATACAGTAAAAAGGATAATTACTTTATTCATATTCTTCTGTTTATTGTGACATTCGTAACAACCACAATTGCCGGTACCCATTGGATTCTTGGATATGGAGCGGGTTTTGAATTTACTCAACTCGCAGTCGGTTTACCATACTCAATATCTATACTTTTTATATTAAGTGTCCATGAGTTCGGTCATTATTTCGCTTCGAGGTTTCATCGTGTAAAAGCATCCCTGCCTTTTTTTATCCCTTTTCCTGCTTTGGATGGGTTCCTTAATTTTGGTACTCTTGGAGCAGTAATTAAAACTAAATCCGCGGTTGGAAATAAAACAGCACTGTTTGATATTGGGATAGCCGGTCCTGTCGCCGGATTTATCGCATCCCTGATTGTGCTTGTCTGGGGATTTACTCATTTACCAGGAGTGGATTACATCCTCGCAATCCATCCTGATTATTTCGATCCGAATTACGGAACTGGATCTCTTCATCTTGAATTTGGTGATACTCTTTTGTTTGTTATGCTTAGAGAAATTTTTACTTCCGGATCTGACTTCGTTCCTCCTATGAGCGAAATTTATCACTATCCGTATCTTTGCGTTGGCTGGTTTGGGCTTTTTGTAACTGCTCTTAATATGATACCCGTTGGACAGCTTGATGGAGGACATATCTCCTATGCTATGTTTGGTGAAAAGATTCATTTTAAAATCGCTTCGATTTGTATGATTATTCTGACTCTCTTTGGGGTTTCAGGTTTTGTCGCTTCATTTTTTGAATGGAATTTCTCTTTTGGCTGGTCAGGTTGGTTCTTTTGGGCAATAATCCTTTTCTTTATTATTAAAGTTAAACACCCTCCTGTTTTGGATGAAACTCCAATTTCAAAGAGACGCAGAATTCTGGGTTACATTTCCTTCGCGATATTTATAATTAGTTTTTCCCCTGCTCCTTTTACAATTGGTTTTGGGATATGATAAATTACCTTGAGAAAGTACCTCTTTTATTATGATATTTACAGATATGAAAAAATTAATTTTGAAATTTACAAAATACGGAATTTTATTATCCGTTTTTTCAACTGCACTTCTCTTTACTGGTTGCGTTAAAGAATTTGACAGTGTGGTTGACGTCAGGCAAATGGATTTTAAAGTCACTTATGTTGGGATCGTCGATAGCTTTACCTTTATCCCTGGCGATTCTGTTATCTTTATCAGACTCGGACTCAACAATCCGGCTGGAATTAACAAGATTACTGCTGAAATTTATTCTCAGGATAATAAACGGCTTCAAGGTAGCCCTGTAGAACTGTTTGATGATGGTAATTCAAGCATTGGTGATTTTGTTAAAGGGGACGGCGTTTATTCTCAAAAATTTCCCTTTAGCCAGTTTTTTCCAAATGGTGTTTATAGGATTGAATATTTTTCCGAGGATAAATATCTGAATAACTATAAAGTCGCTGTAAAAAGCCTTAACTTTAATAATGGACAAAGCAACATTCCACCTGTTGTCTCGAATCTTCAGGCCCCCGACACTGCTTTTATTGGTCAACAGACCACAGTTATAAAACTAACTCTTGATGTATTAGACTCTAATGGACAAAACGATATTGAGTCTGTCTTCTTCAACTCTTTTATTCCCCCTAATGGTAATCCCTCCTCCGGGAATCCTTTCATTATGTATGATGACGGTTCTAATGGGGATGATACTGCTGGTGACGGAAAATATTCTGTCCTCGTTCAATTACCCGCAACAGGTGTTACTAAAGGCGTTTACCGATGGGAATTCCAGGCTCGGGATAGAGGAAAAAAGTTGAGCAACGTTATTATCCACAATATACATATCTTATAGGTGCTTGGTTTTATGATTAAGTTATTCGTCTTTCTTGGACTTTTGCAATTATCTCTTTTGGCTCAAACCAGTCCATTGATCTTTAAACTTCAGAATGAAGAGGCGGGCAACTACCCGGTTTCTGAAAATCCGGCTTCCAATAGCTTGAACGATATTCTGATTAAAGGAGATACCATCTGGCTTGCATCCTCTCGGGGTCTTAGCCGTTCCTTCGATGGGGGAGATAGTTGGACTAATTATTATCAGACAGATGCTTTCGGTACTGAAAGTGTGACTTCCATCGGTTTTTACCGGGGAATAATCTTTGCTTCTACAGCTCATAGTGTTGAAGTAACTGGTCAGACTCTCCCTGAGGGAAGTGGAATAAGATTTTCTCTCGATTATGGAGAGACCTGGAAGAGCGTACCACAATCAGTTGACGATTCTGGGGATTCCTCTTTAATATATGGCATAAATACTCTTAGGGCTTTACCTGTTACTACTACAGTGCAGAATATTACATACGATTTGACCTTTCACAAAAACCATTTATATATTGCAACATTTGCTGGAGGATTGAGAAGAATCAATGTTGATTCTCTTATTCAGAACCAAAACGCTAAATGGGAAAGAGTTGTCTTGCCGCCTGATTATCTTAGTTCCATAAAACCAGTTGACACTTTAAAGTTTTCCTTGCAACCGGTGGCCGGCAAGTTCGGTCCGGAGAATTATCTTAATCACAGAGTATTCTCAGTTGAGGAAGGAAATGATTCCCTTTTATTAGTCGGTTCTGCAAATGGTATCAATAAAAGCACTGATGGTGGAATTAGTTGGTCTAAATTTAATCATCAGAACCAATTATATCCTGTTTCCGGAAATTTCGTCGTTGCCCTGAACTATAGTAACGAAACTGGAATTATTTGGGGCGCTACTTGGAAGGCTGAAGATCAGAATGAAGCTTATGGTATTAGTTTTTCTTCTGACGGTGGTGCTTCATGGTCTACTGCGCTTCAGGGGGAAAAGGTGCATAACATTTCAACCTATAATGACTTGGTTATTGCTACTTCTTCCACTGGTGCATTTCTTGGTAAAAAGGATGGTTTAAGTTGGATTTTGACTGGTCCGATTGTAGATTTTGAGACTCAACTCTCACTCAAAACCACACATTTTTATTCCTCCGCTTTCTCTGATATTAAAGACGAGATTTGGCTTGGATCAGTTGATGGCTTGGTCAGACATTTTTCAAAAAGCAGTATTTGGGGAAATAAATGGAAGATTTATTTCGCCTCTAATCCTCTCATGTCAAAATCGGAAACTTATTCTTTCCCAAATCCCTTTTCTCCAAAAGCAGAACAGGTTAAAATTAAGTATTCAACAGGCGGAAAGAATGTTAAAGTTACAATTAGGATTTTCGATTTCGGTATGAATCTGGTCAGAACACTTATTCAGAATGCCGACAGAAGCAATCCCCTACATCGGGTTAATGTTACTAATGCGGATGATATCAACGGAGTTATTGAATACTGGGATGGCCGTGATGATGCTAATAGCATTGTCCCGAATGGAGTCTATTTTTACAGGATTGATGTTGGAGACGATGATCCGCTCTTCGGAAAGATAATGGTTCTGCAATGAGAAATATATTCAAAATAAAATCGAATGCTCTTAACAAAAATTTGTTTTCTCTTTCGATTGCTTTGCTCTTTCTTAACTATCCATTGTTTTCTCAACTGGAATTCAGCTCTGTCAATTCTGCAGTTGGAGCCTTTAGTAGAATGGGATTCGGAGCGCGCGGTATAGCTATGGGTAATTCAGTTTCAGCCGTAAAACAGGGTAACCTTGTTTCTTACTATAACCCTGCATTATCTGTTTTTCAGGAAGATAATTCATTTAATGCAACATACTCATTCCTCTCTCTCGATAGATCCCTTAACTTTATTAACTTTACAAGAAGATTTGATTTCTATTCCGTAAAGGATTCCGCAAACGAAAATCAAAAACCACGCTCCACTGCCGGACTTAGTCTTGGACTTATTAATGCTGGTGTTAGCGATATTGATGCAAGGGATAATCAGGGCTTTAAAAGGGATCCTTTATCAACATCTGAAAACCAGTTTTTTATTGGTGTGGCAATTAAATTCAGCGAAAAAATCGCTGCGGGATTAAATGCTAAGTTTTATTACTATAAACTGTATGAGGATGTTACCACCACAAGCTTCGGTATTGATCTTGGAATGGTTTATACATTGAATAAAAATCTCTCCTTCTCTTTTGTTATGACGGACTTAAATAGTAAGTATAAATTCAATTCATCCTCTGTCTATTCAACGGAGGGAATTGAAACTGAAAATAAATTCCCGCTTACTAAACGGGTTGGTGCTTCATATATATTTGATAATATTCCTCTGATTCTTGCTTCCGAATTTGTCTTTGATAATTATGGGTCTAAAATAATTCGATTTGGCGGGGAATATGAAATCTATGATGTCCTCAAATTAAGAGCGGGATTGGACAATCTTCATCTGAATAATTTTGATCAACCGGTACGCCCCTCGTTCGGTTTTTCTTTCATGAAAGTGTTTAAACCATTGAAGATATCTTTCGATTATGCTTTCGCTCTTGAACCATATACAGCTATGGACCGTCACATAATCGGCTTAAATTTTATTTTTTAGGGATAATTAAAGGTACAAAATGCTTTATAAAGCAATATTAATAATAATAATTACTGCAGTTAGTTTATCAGGACAATCTGCTGGTAATGCAGGTCTTTCATTTCTTAAAATTGGAACTGGTGCAAGAAACATTGCCCTCGGTGATAATGGAAACACACTGGCTCAGGATGTAACCGCCCTCTTTTATAACCCTTCCGGCCTGTATGGTACTTCTGGTACAGAGGTTATGTTAATGCATAACGAATGGATTGAGGGAATAAGAAGTGAATTGTTTGGTGTGAAGTTTTTAGCTCTTGGTCTGCCGGTTGGTATTGGAATTAATTATACCGGTATTAATGATATTGAAATCCGTACTAATCCTGGGGAACCTCTTGGTAAATTTACTGCACATTATTTTATGGCATCCCTGTCAACAGCAACTGATATTACAGATGAATTGTCTGTAGGAATTACCGGGAAATTCTTGAATGAGGATATTTTTACTGACTATGCATCAGGTTATGGTTTTGATATCGGTGCAAAATATCTTACGCCGGTTAACAACCTTGTCGCTTCCGCTGTTGTTAGGAATATTGGGAGTATGTCAGAATTAAGAAACGAAGCGACCAAACTTCCTTCTGAAATGCGTATTGGCGCTGCTTATCTGTATTCGCTGGAGAATTACGATATGAGTCTGCTTGTGGCAACTGAACTTAATAAATATTTTGATGTCGATGATTACCATATAAATACCGGAGCCGAAATCACTTACAAAAAAATGCTCAGTTTAAGAGCTGGATATCAGGCATTCTACGAATCAAAAGGATTTACTGCCGGTTTGGGGATTAATTATGGTAACTTTTCGTTCGATTACGCCCTCACTCCGTTTTACTATAATTTAGGAACAGGACATTCATTTTCAGTTAACTTTAAATTTAATTAACGATGCTGGATTATAAATTATTTTCTGATTCGGGAATATCCCTTGAGGATTGGGATTCTTTTGTTAATAATTCCGACAACGGAACCATCTTTCATAAACAGAAATTTTTGGGATATCATCCGAAAGGAAAATTTTCAGATAATTCTTTAGTAATATTCAAAAACAAACAAATTCTTGCTTTACTCCCAGCAACAATAATTTCCCGCGATGGTAAAAATATTCTCTCCTCACATGGGGGTGCATCCTACGGTAGCTTTGTCTATAAACAGGATTTGAATTTCCGTGAGGCTCACGACATGGTTGAGATTCTTATGGATTATGCTAAGGAGTTGAAAGTTGATGCTATTCAGCTTACTCCGCCTCCCGTCATCTACCAGTCAAAATATTCAAACTACATTGACTTTGCCTTGGTTCGCAATGGCTTCGGTTATCTTAAAAGGGAAATTTCCAGCGTCGTGCAGCTCGATGTCCCGCGGGAACATCTTCTTGGCACTTATCGTCAGGAAGCTCGGACTGCCCTTAAAAAGGCTATGAAAGGTGGCGTCGAAATCGCTGAGTGTGATAAATTCGATGAGTATTATGCAATCCTCAAAAAGAATTTGAAAATGCGCCATAATGTTAATCCAACTCATACTCTTGAGGAACTGAAGCTTATTAAAAAGTTATTCCCCGCTAAAGTTAGATTGTGGGGGGCATTCCTTGGCGATAAACTTATCGCTGGTGTTTGTAACTTCAAAGCCAACGAAAAAGTGGTTCTTGCTTTTTATATTAGTCATGATGAGGATTATCAGGAGTATCGCGCTGTCAATTTGTTGTTCTATGAAATTATGAATAGATCCCGCGATGAGGGCTTTAAATTCCTTGATTTTGGTATTTTTACTGTTAATATGGAGCCAAATTGGGGCTTGGGACGTTTCAAGGAAAATTTTGGAGCAAGAGGTATTTTCAGAGATTACTTCTTTAAAGAATTTCATAAATAAAAAATATTTTTACCCGGATGCAGGTAATTTCACGGTCGATATGTTTGGGTATTTAACGTGAGCGTAACATTTTGAATAGACAATTAAAGATTCTTCACATTGCTCCACAGAATTTTGCAGGAGTACCTTATGACTTCATGCGGATGCATAATAAACTTGGCGATTTCTCCCGCTTAATCACTCTGCATAAAAATCCTGTTACTTTCCCTGAGGATATTTGCTTAGATCTTCCGCTGCCTGGTTCGCTTCTTGCTAAGAAATGGCGCAAAAAAAAAGTTGCTCTCAGGAAAAAACAAAATCTTGCCTCCGCTCCCTATTTCTCCCCAAAAAATATTTTCGAAAAAATTTATTTCCGATTTTCAGATATTTCTAAAAGCAAAACTGTTGATGAACTGTTAAAGAAATATTCGCTTGACAATTTTGAAATAATTCACTATGACGGAGGCATCGACTTTTTCAGAAACAGTAAGCAGGCGCTAAGATGGAAAAGCGAAGGTAAGAAAATCGTCTGCTGTTATTATGGAAGCGACCTCAGATTGCGGGGTTTAATTAGAGATATGCATAAAATTTCAGATCTCAATATTACCTCCGAATTTGATCACCTTTCTTTACTGCAGAATATAAAATATCTCTTCTACCCTTATGACACTTCCGAACTGCCTCTTAAGGTAAATCGGGAAGATAAAAAGGTGCGCATAGTCCATTCTCCCACTAACAGGGCTTATAAAGGGACTGAACTTATTTTAAGAGTCATTGAAAGGGTGAAGAAAAACCGTGAAATTGATTTTGTCCTACTTGAAAATGTACCTCGGGATATCGTCCTCAGGGAAAAAAGTCTTTCTGATATCTCTATTGACCAGGTAGGCGGTTCAATGGGGGGGACTGGCTACGGCAAAGCTGGCTTGGAAACCCTTGCTATGGGATTGCCGACAATCACTAACATGACTGACGATTATCTGAACTGGCTCCCTGAGAATCCATTTGTTGTTGTCAATGACGAAGAAACTCTTTTCGAAAAACTGATTGAACTCATTGATGATTATAATCTCAGAAATTTCATAGGGGAAAAAGGAAAACTATGGGTTGAAAAATATCATGGTTTTGATTCAGTCAACTCCAGACTAATTGGCTACTATAAGGAAGCGGGGATCGTCTGAACTTATGAAAACTGATAAAAACAGTCTCTTCGCTTCTACAATCTGGTACACTATCGGAAATGTTTTCCTTCGTGCTGTAAATTTCCTCTTGTTACCCTTGTATTCAAACTTGATTCTTCCTGAAGATTTTGGGGTTTACTCTCTCATCCTTTCCACTTATACCATCGTGGCTGTTATTTATCAGGGAGGACTTCAGTCATCCCTTACAAAATTCTATCTCGAAAGCGGAACATTCAGGGAAAGAAAAGTAGTATTTTCTACTATTCTTAACTTTGTCACAATCCTTTCACTCCTTTTAACATTTATCTTTATAATTTTCTCAAAAGATCTTTCGAAACTGATTACCGGGAATGTCATCTATTATGGTGATTTTTCACTCATTTTTATGGCACTCTTTTTCGAAACAATCTCCTTTTATATATTACACCTTCTGCGTACACAGGAACTCTCCCGGAATGTTTTGAAGTATCTCGTGATCTCCGGTATATTGAATTTTGCACTTAACATTCTGTTTGTTTACTTCCTGCAATGGGGTATTCGTGGTATTATCGTTTCCCAACTCTTCTCATCATTCATTCTCACTTTACTGATGTCCCCAATAATGCTTGGAAATTATGCTTTCGCTCTGGATAAATCCATTCTGAGTAAGTCTCTGCTTTTTGCTGTACCCCTTATCGCCGGTGGAATTTTTTCCAGTTTGGTCGATGTTCTCGACAGATTTTTAATTGATTACTTCAGAACCCCGGAGGATGTTGGCTACTATAGTTTTGCTTACAGGTTCGCTATGGTTGTTAATTTATTCGGAATTTCTTTTCGCACTGCCTGGCTTCCAAAATCTTTGAACAACTATGATAAGGAGAATTACTCATCTTATTTTGGAAATGTTTTCAACAGATACCTGCTTATCTCGTCAGCCATTCTTGTGCTCGTTTCTCTCTTTATTGATGACTTGTTTAAAATATCCTTCTCAGGTATAAATCTCTTTGATAATAAATATATTCCTGGTTTAATCGTTATCCCCTTGCTTATGGGTGGATACTTATTAAATGGTATAGCCGGTTTTTTTGCTTATTATCCGTATAAATCAGGTAAGAGTTATCATTTCCTGATCTCAGATGGTGGGGCTTTGATCATTAATATTATTCTGAACATTTTATTAATTCCAATATATGGAATGCTTGGTGCCGCGCTTGCTACTTTAATCTCATTTCTGCTATCGGCTATCTATATGGTCGTCTTGGCTCAGTCAAATCGTCCTCTCCGGTTTGATTTCCTGAAACTTGGAAGGCTCATCCTGCTGGTAATAGTTGTATTGCTTGTAAGCAATAGATGGTCAAATATCTTCATAGATATTGGTGGCTTTTTAGTCTTTTCTTTTCTGAGCCTTTACATTTATAATGAAAAATTGAAAAACATTCTACGCATTAAAGAACTTTTCAATAAATAATACCAACCTTCTTCCCTCAATTTCCCAGTTGTATTTAATCTCAGCCAGTTGTCTCCCGTTTTGAGAGTGAAACCGTAACAATTCTTTATCATTTATATATCTCTCAATAATTTTTATCGTTTCCCCCTCCTCATAAGGATTAACCAGGTAACCAAAATCTATTTCCGAAAAAAGGTTCTTCAGACTCTTTAAGCGTGAATAAACTACCGGCTTTCCGCACGCCAGATATTCAAATATTTTAATCGGTAATGAGTTATCATATATGAAATTAATCTCCCTCAGATCAACACAAATATCTGCTTCAGCAAGTTCTTCCGGTAGCTTTTCATAACTCACCCAATTCACTAATTCAATTCCTGTCCTTTTGCTTGCATTTCGATACAATTCCTCCATTCCCTTGTCAATAAATTTCCCAATTAGCTTTAGTCTGATTTTAACATCTGGATTCCTCAGGCTCAATTTTTCCGCAACCTGCAACACTCTTTCAAACCCTCTGTCACTTGTTAACAATCCTGCAAAACAAATTGTAAAAATATTTTCTGACCTGACCACAGATGACACATTAAATAAACTCAGCGGAGGATAATATGATATTACCTCTTTCTTACGGAATGGTGCGATTAAGTCATATCTCTTTTTCTTCAGTTCCTCTCCAATAATAATTCCGTTTGCCAGATTCGAAACCAATAAATTTAAGAAATACAATAAAAAATAAGTAGCATACTTGTTCAATCCTCTTTTCTTGTTTGCCACATTTTCCGGATACCACTCGGTTACATCCAGTAGTAATTTCAATTTCTTATTCTTTTTTAGCTTAAAAACGAAAGCCGAGAATAACGCGAATGGCTCAGAACAGATTACCATTTCCGGATTACATAGGGGTAAATTATAGTTAATCCTTCTTAATTTTTGCCAAAAATTTACCCCTGGCTCAAAAAAACAATTAAATTCAATCCCATCTTCAAAACTCTTAATTTCTGCAGTCGAAGTAATTATTGTTACCTCATGATCTGCATTTGCTAAGAATTTAGCGAATTTGTGAAAAATTCTGTCATCTTTTGGAGGGTGACCGGTTGATAGGAGTATTATTCTTGCCATTAAGTTACTTTTAAGAAAATTAATACTCAAAATAGTTAAAAAAGCTGATTTTTCCCAAATTTCAAGCAAGATTGAAATGCTTTCACTCCAAAATTATCTGCTTTTTATCATCAATCTCTGCATTTCTTCACACATTTATTGAAAAACCCATAAAATCAACAGAATTCATAACTTTCATATCCTCAACCTGGGAATTTTAATTATCTTCTGAAAACACCCCCAAAATTAGATTCTTACTTGCCTGTAAAGCCGTGGTAAAGCCGTGGTAAAGCCGTGCAAAAGCCGTGGTAAACCCATCCTAATATTGATTCTCCATTTCCTCTTTATTCTCTTGAAATTATCGAATAAAGACACTATTGTAGATGTTCGGATGTTTACTCCTTTGATGTCAGTAGATTATCGCTGGTTATTACCGGATATCTTTACTTTTATTACGGTAATCATTGCATTCTTAAATTCATAAGGACTTTTTGTAATGGTTATTTTTTAGTAAATTTACTAATTATTTAATTTTTATTAGTGTATGAAAGAATATCTTGATTTAGTTAAACTTGTAATGAATGAAGGTGTCCGCAAAAAAAGCAGGACTGGTGTCGATACTATTTCCTACTTTTCTGCTTTTTATCGGGTTGATCTCTCAAAGGGTTTCCCTCTTCTTACTACCAAAAAGATGGAATGGAAATCTATTGTTCATGAACTCCTATGGTACTTATCCGGTGAAAATCATATAAGAAACCTTCGCAAGCATACAAAAATTTGGGATGCTTGGGCTGATGAAAATGGTGACCTTGAAACTGCTTATGGCTATTACTGGCGTCATTTCCCCAGCGCTAAAAAAGTTAATGGAGAATGGAAAGTTACCGAAACAGACCAGATTCAATATGTCATCGACGAGATTAAGAAAAATCCGGTTAGCAGGAGATTGGTTGTATCGGCTTGGGAACCCGGCAATGCTGAGAAAAGCAAACTCCCTCCTTGTCATTACACTTTTGCTTTCAATGTCGTAAATAATAAACTTAATTGTCATCTGACCCAGCGCTCTGGAGACATCGCACTCGGAATCCCTTTTAACTTAGCGGCCTATGCTGCTCTTTCCCAAATCATTGCTCAGGAAACTGATCTTAATCTCGGCTGGTTTGCTCATACTATTATTGATGCCCATATCTATGTCGCCGAAAAGGGTAGCCCTGCTGAAAAATATGACCATCTGGAAGGTTTGAAACTTCAGTTAACCAGGGAACCAAAACCTTTACCAAAGCTAGTTATTGCAAAAAAACCTCTTAATGAACTTAAATTTGAGGATTTTCAGTTATTAGGTTATGAAAGCCATCCCAAAATTAAATTAGAGGTTGCAGTTTGAAACTGATCATTATTGCAGCTATTGCAAAAAACGGTGTGATTGGTGCTAATGGATCCATACCCTGGCACTCAAAAGAAGATTTCAAACACTTTAAGGAAACCACCTTCGGAAGTCCGGTACTTATGGGACTAAAAACTTTCGAATCCCTCGGAAAACCTTTGCCGGGAAGGCTAAATATTGTATTATCTAATTTACTCGATGTCGAAAAAGAAGGTGAAAACCCGGTATTCTTCTTTAAAATGAATACCGCCCTCGACTTCTGCCGGCAAAGTAGCTTCGATAAAGTGTTTATTATCGGAGGTGGTATTGTTTATAAACAAACAATTGAGTTCGCTGACGAAATGGTCTTATCTTTCATGAAATTCACTGTTGATGGGGATGTCCATTTTCCTGAAATTGATGACAAGATTTGGGAAACTGAAAAAGAGGTGGATAAAGGTGAATTCTCTGTGAAGTATTTCAAACGAAGAACATCAGAATCCAAAAGGTAGTATGAAAAAAATAGAAATACTCCCTGAAAGTCTAGCCAACAAAATAGCTGCCGGTGAGGTTGTCCAAAGACCTGATTCTGTGGTAAAAGAATTGATGGAAAATGCAATCGATGCACAGGCCGGTAAAATAGATGTGATTGTTAAAAAAGGGGGCAAAATTATCATCCAGGTTGTCGATAACGGCGAAGGAATGTCTGAGGAGGATGCCCTTCTCTCAATTCAGAAACACGCCACAAGTAAAATTAAGAGTTTGGAAGACCTCGAAGCAATATCTACTCTCGGATTTAGAGGCGAAGCACTATCCTCCATATCTTCTGTTAGTCAGTTTGAATTACGTACAAAATCCGGAAGTGATGAACTCGGAACTTTCTTACGGATGGACGATAAAAATGTTATTAGCAGAGAAAAAATTAGTATGGAAAGGGGAACTAACATCAGCGTTAAAAACCTCTTCTATAATATTCCTGCTCGTAGAAATTTTCTTAAAACAGATGCTACAGAATTAAAACATATCTCGGATACTTTCAACAAAATTGCACTCTGCTATCCCTCAATCCATTTCCGCTTCTTCAATGAGGATGATTCTGTGTATGACTACTCCCCGGGAACCATGGAAAAAAGAATCAATGATATTTTCGGAGAGGGAATAAGCAAAGCCCTTATTAAAGTTGAGGAACTAACCGATTATATCTCTCTTTATGGATACATAGGAAAACCTACACTCCTCAGGAAAAGCAGGGGTGATCAGTATCTCTTTCTTAACAAACGGTACGTTATCAGCAAACAAATTAATCATGCCGTTTTCTCGGCTTATGAAAACATTTTGGAGAAGGGGGAGTATCCCTTCTTTATTCTGTATCTTGATATCGATCCTAAAAGAATAGATGTCAATGTCCACCCTTCCAAACTTGAAGTCCGTTTCGATGATGAAAAAGATGTCTACTCATTCGTACTGGCTGTTGTCAGGAAAAGTCTCTCAACTCACGATCTTGTCCCGAATATTAGTTTCAAACAACCTTCTGAGGATTTTCCTGATAGCGGAAGCGAGCGTATGGAAATCAATAAAGGAAATGAAAGTAGGAGAGGGGACTTTAGCGATCGCCCTTTAACTGGCGAACAAAGTAAAAACAGGCAGCGTTACTCGGATTCGGATATCGAGAAGATTTTTGGATCTCTTACAAATATTATTGATAAAAGTAAATCACCTGAACCGGAAATTCTTCCCTTCGAACCGGATAAACCTTCGGAAACAGTCGTAAAAAACGCTACCCGTGATGGTGATTCTATGGGCATAGACTCAGTTTTTATTGTCCAGCTTCACAATAAATACATCCTCTCACAGATTAAAAGCGGATTAATGATTATAGACCAGCATGTCGCACATGAACGCATTCTCTATGAACGGGTAAAAAATCTCTATGAAGCAAATTTGCCTTTTTCACAGCAACTGCTCTTCCCGCGAACTGTAAATCTTGATCCGGGCAGCTATCAGTTGATAAAAGAAATCTATCCTGCTCTTCAAAAGATAGGTTTCGAACTTAGATTCCATCCTAAATCACAAATCACTATTGACGGAGTCCCACAGGAAATAAAAAATGGCAGTGAAGAGGAAATTTTAAGAGAAATTGTCGATGAGTATGTTAATAATATTCGACAGAAGAATATAAGTGATGAAAAGGAAAATATAGCAAAGTCATACTCATGCAAAGCCGCAATTAAAGCGGGCGATAAGTTAAATGAGAACGAAATGAGGATCTTGATCGATCAGTTGTTCGCAACTTCAATGCCTTACGTTTGTCCTCATGGCAGACCTATCGTAGTTAAAATATCTTTGGATGAATTTGACCGGAGATTTGGAAGAACTTAATTTAACAATTCAAGAGGGCAAAGTGAATTGGGAACAATATATAAAAGAGAAAGAAGCATTTGATAAAAAACTTCATTCGAAAAAAGGTGATGATAAATTCTTTACTACCGTAAGTAGCGCACCAATTAAAGAGTTTTACGGACCGGATGATATTCATGAAAATGATTATCTGAAAGACCTGAATTTTCCCGGTGAGTTCCCATTTACTCGGGGGATTCACAATAATGGCTACCGTGGTAAAATATGGACCATGCGGCAATTCGCTGGTTTTGGGAGTCCCGAAGATACAAATCAACGCTTTCATTATCTCCTGGACCATGGTCAGACGGGGCTTTCAATAGCCTTTGATTTACCGACTTTAATGGGGTGGGATGCTGATGCTCCCATTAGCAACGGAGAAGTTGGGATGTGCGGAGTTTCTGTATCATCTTTTCACGATATGGAAATATTGATGGATAAAATCCCGCTTGATCAGGTTTCAACATCAATGACAATTAATTCTCCCGCTGCTATGATTTTTGCTTATTATCTGGCAGTAGCGGAAAAACAAGGGGTTGCATTTGACAAATTAAGAGGTACTCTGCAAAATGATATTTTGAAAGAGTATATTGCGCAAAAGGAATATATATTTCCCCCCAAGCAGTCAATGCGCATAATAGTGGATATGATTGAGTTCTGTAAAAATGAAGTGCCTAACTGGAATCCGATATCAGTCTCCGGATATCATATACGGGAAGCAGGTTCAACAGCTGTTCAGGAACTTGCTTATACTTTGGCAGATGGATTTGCTTATATCGAAGCTTGCTTGGAACGTGGCTTGGATATTGATGATTTTGCTCCAAGAATTTCTTTCTTCTTCAATTCACATCTCGATTTCTTTGAAGAAATTGCAAAATTCAGAGCAGCCAGAAGAATTTATGCTAAAAGACTTAAAGAAGTTTATGGAGCTAAAAACCAGCGTTCCTGGTGGATGAGATTTCATACTCAGACTGCCGGCTGTACCTTAACCGCCCAGCAACCGGAAAATAATATTATTAGAACTGCCTTTAAGGCTTTAGCTGCAGTCCTTTGCGGTACTCAGTCACTTCATACAAATTCAATGGATGAAACACTTGCACTCCCTAGTGAGAAAGCTGTGAAAATAGCTTTGAGGACTCAGCAACTGATTGCCTATGAAACCGGAGTTATTAATACTGTTGATCCCCTTGGTGGTAGTTATTTTATTGAAAAACTGACCAATGAAATGGAAGAAGGCGCTAATGAGATCTTTAAACAGATCGATAGCTTCGGCGGGGTCATAGATGCTATTGAAGCCGGGTATTTTCAGAAGGAAATATCAGATGCGGCATATAGATATCAGAGACAGCTTGAGAAAAAAGAGAAGTTCATAGTTGGAGTAAATGAGTTTAAGGAAGAAAAAGAGAAAATTGACATACCAATATTAACTATATCTCCCGAGGTAGAGAAAGAACAGATTAAAAGATTGACTCAGCTCAAACAATCAAGGGATAATGATAAAGTCCGCCAATGCTTGCAGGAATTGTCCGATGCCGCCAGGGATGGGAAAAACCTTATGCCGGTTCTGCTAAAAGGTGCCAGGAATTACGTTACCATTGGTGAGTCAGTAATGGAATTGAAAAAATTATTTGGTATATATGAGGAAAGAGTTGTATTCTGATGTTTAAAGAATACTTAAAACTTATCAGGGTCGTTCAATGGATTAAAAACATTTTCGTTTTTATTCCGTTGATCTTCTCAAAACATCTGTTTGAGTCAACTTACTTCTTGGAAGCCTTTTTAGGTTTTATTGCTTTCTGTTTTGCAAGCAGTGCAGTCTATATTGTGAACGATTTATTTGATTTGGAAGCGGATAGAAAACATCCAGTAAAGAAAAAACGTCCGATTGCTTCCGGCAGTATTTCTAAATCCAAAGCTAAAACAACTCTGTTTGCTTTGTTAGTCCTTAATGTTCTTTTACTTTCCTTCTTGCCGGTTTACTTTGGTATTATTACTGCTGTATATTTCTTTCTGAATCTGGCTTATACTACTAAACTTAAAAAAGTTGTTTTACTTGATATATTCTCGATTGCTGCCGGCTTTATGTTAAGAGTCGCCGGGGGTGGTTATGTCATTGATGTCCCCATTTCCAGCTGGCTGATTTTAACAACCATGTTTTTATCCTTATTGCTTGCAGTGTTGAAACGGCGGTCGGAGCTGGAACTTACCGAATCACCTGACAAAGGTGGCGTGCGAAAGGTGCTTGGGGACTACAGCCTCGTTTTTTTGGATCAGATGGCTACTGTAGCTTCCTCCGGAGTTGTAATTTTCTATGCGCTTTACACTGTATCTCCAAGAACTATTGAGATCTTTGGAACCGAAAACTTGATTTATACTAGCCCTTTTATTCTGTTCGGAGTATTCAGATATATGTTTCTGGTAATGAGAGATAAATCTGGTGAATACACTACTGAAATTATACTCAAAGATGTTGCTATGGTGCTCAATGCAATTATCTACGCAATTTTCATAATCTTAATTGTTTATTATAAATTTTAACTATTGATATGTTATTTGATATTATTCTGATCGCAATTTTTCTTTTACTTAGCGCTTACTTCTCCGCTAGCGAGATGGCGTATATTATCGCCAATAAAATAAAACTGGAGGTCAAAGCAAGAAAGAAAAATATTCCCGCTATGAGCGCGATGTTCTTCGTAAAAAGACCGGCAAATTTCTTCTCTACTATTCTTATAGGAAATAATGTCGTAAATATTGCGCTGGTATCAGTTAGTACAGTTATCCTTACTAATCTTTTCGGTTGGGGCGAAATGAGTATTTTGATTGTTTCAACATTGACAATCCTCTTTTTTTGCGAATTGCTGCCAAAGTATATTGCAAGGGAAATTGCGGATTCTTTTTTCATGATTTCCTCCGTCCCAATGAGAGCTATAAGTTTTGTTCTGACTCCTGTAATAAAAATAACCGAGACTATAACATCAGTTGTTTCGAAAACAAAATCAAATTCGGCTACAAATTTTTCACAACTCTTTTCAAAGGACGATCTCCAGCTCCTTGTGGATGAAAGTCAGGAAGCAGGCAATGTATCAGAGTCTGAAAGCACGATAATAAAAAAAGTGATGGCTCTGAAGGACCAAAGGGTTTATGAGGTGATGAGACCTCGTACTGAGATCGTTGGAGTCGAAATCAATAGTAGTATGAATGAGGTGATTGATACTTTTATTGAATCGGGTTTCTCTAAACTTCCTGTCTTTGAAGAAAATCTGGATAATATCCGGGGTTTTATTATCGCATACGATTTGTTTAACTTCCCCGAAAATTTACAAAGCATTCTTAGGGAAGTATTGTTTGTCCCCGAAAGTAAAAAAAGTGTTGATATGTTGGATGCTTTTCTTGAAAAAGGAGTATCAATCGCTATAGTTGTGGATGAATTCGGAGGAACAGCCGGGATCGTTGCCATTGAAGATATTATCGAGGAATTGTTCGGCGAGATTAAGGATGAATACGATGTCGAGGAAAATATTTGTAAAAAAACAGACGATAATTCCTTTATTATTAGCGGTAAAGTGGAGATAGATCATATTAACGAGAATTTTAATGTGCAATTGCCACAGGGAGAGTATGAAACTGTCGCTGGTCTGATCTCCTCATTTACCGGAAGAATTCCAATGTCCGGAGAAACAATTAAAATTGAAAAATTCAAGTTTTATATTATCAGATCAAACCAAACTAAAATTGAACTGGTAAAGATGTGGATTAGCTGAGAATATTTTTCAATAAGGATAAAAGATAAAGAAAAGCAACGATAAAACAGCAAGAATCCAAAGTCCCGGAGTAATTTGATTACGCTGTCCTGAAAAGATCTTAAATACCGGATAAAGTACAAATCCTGCGGTCATTCCAATTCCCAGATTATAACTGAAACTCATTAAAATAATAATTCCAAAAACCGGTATTGAATCGCTGAGATCATTAAACCTGAGTTTTGTAATTGGGGACATCATCAGCAATCCTACAATTATTAAAGCCGGTCCATAGGCAAATGACGGAATAATAGAGAAAGCGGGGGCAAAAAAGAGCGCACTCAGAAAAAGAATTGATACAACAATAGAGGAAAAACCCGATCTTGCACCGGCTTCTATTCCGGTCGCAGATTCTATGTAAGTTCCCGTAGTCGTTGTTCCCAGTAAAGCACCAAACACTGTTGCCAGAGCGTCACATAACATCGGTTTTTCGATTTCGGGTAAGTTGCCCTTTTCATCCAGCATATTGGCACTGTATGCTAGTCCTATAAGTGTCCCGATCGTGTCCACAAAATCCATAACAAAAACTGTCAGAATTACGGCAAAGAAACCCCAGGTGAATGCACCAATTAAATCAACCTTGAGAAATATTGGAGAAATATCAGGAGGGAGTCCGATTACTTTCTCCGGGATAGGGGAGATTCCAAAAAAAACTGAAATTGCGGTCACCGATAAAATACCAAGTAAAATAGCCCCCTTGATCTTCTTCATCATCAGAATTCCAATCAGGATGAAACCTAATATGGCTAGTTGAACGGTTGGATTCAGGAAGTTCCCAACTCTTACCGGAGCTCCCGGAACTCCTATTGTAATTATTCCTGTTTCATTCAAACCAATAAATGTGAGGAATAAACCAATTCCCACGGCAAAACCAATTTTTAGCGAGTCAGGAATTGAGTTTGCCAACCAGCTTCTGAGTTTTAGAAGCGTAATGATTGTAAATAAAATCCCGCCTATCAGAATTGCACCAATAGCAGTCTGCCATGAGTATCCCAGGACATTAACAACGGTATATGCGATGAATGCATTTTCCCCCATATAAGGCGCAATCGCAAAAGGACGTTTGGCATAAATTCCCATCAGAAAAGTTCCGAAGAATGCGGATAATATTGTTGCCACCATTGAAGGACCAAATGGAATTCCTGCAGCTTCAAGGATCTTAGGATTAACAATGAATATATATGCCATTGTTACAAAAGTAGTTAATCCCCCTATTAATTCCTTTTGAAAACTAGTATTAAGTTCCTTGAAATTAAAATATCTTGCAACTGCAGTTAGCATTGGTATAACACAAATTAAACGCGCAGGTATTGTTCACGTTTTGAAAATACACCAAATAATCCTCCTGTATGGAGGAAAATAATATCAGCAGTCTTTTTTGGAGAAAGAAAATAATCATTGAATGCGCAGAAAGCTTTTCCTGTATAAGCGGGGTCGAGTAAAATGCCGGTGCTTTGTGCAAATTCTTTAATAACCTTAACCTTTTTATCGGTTATATTCTTGTATCCTTCCTTGGAGTATCCGTCGATAACCTCGAAATCCTTATGTGAAACGGAAATGTCGAGATTGAATTTAGCTATTGTTTTTTCAATTACAGACATAACTCTGTTTTCTATTAAAGATTTTGATGTAAGCACATTTACGGCAAATACCTTCAGAGGAATTCCGAATAGCTTTGAACCTATCACTAAACCGGCGGTTGTTCCGCCTGAACCAGCTGCAGTCAAAATGCCTTTCACACGTTTTGGTAAATCCTGGTAAAGTTCACTTACACAATTTGCGTAACCCAATATCCCATGAGGTGATGATCCCCCTTCAGGTACTAAATATACTTTTTTGTTCTTTTCTTTAGTTTCAGACTCATTCATTATTTCGTGGACGTTGTGGTATTCCGCTTCTGTAAGATATACGATTTTAGGCTTAAGAATTTTATCCAGGAAAAGATTCCCCTCAGGTAATGAAATATCCTCCCCCCAGAGAAATAATTTAGTATCTAAACCTACAGATCTTCCTGCATAAAGTGTAGCCCGTGCATGATTTGACTGATCTCCTCCGCATGTATAGAGAAGATTAGCCTTCTTTCGTAATGCATCTGCTAAAATATACTCTAATTTCCGGATTTTATTTCCGGTTGTTTCTACTCCGGTCAGATCATCCCGTTTGATTAAAAATTTCGAATTACGAAAGGTTATTTGCTGTAAGGGAGTAGGTAGGTTGGCTAAATGAATTCGTTGTGGAAGTGAACTAGACATATATCAATCTTTCTTTTTTAATTTCTGAATTTTCTTGTAAAAATTTCGCGCATTAGTTAAGTCCTCCGGAGTATCAACCGAAAGACTGTCCAGATCAGTTACAACTACCCGTATTTTATATCCATTCTCAAGCAAGCGTAACTGTTCGAGTTTTTCAACTTGTTCCAGATATGATTGAGGGAGTTGTGTAAACGCCTGGAGTTCAGCCTTCCTGAAGACATAAAGTCCGATATGTTTATAATACTCTGTATTCTGAACTTTCTCGATAAATGTTATGGCATCACGCACATGGGGAATTGCAGCACGGGAAAAGTACAAAGCATTGTTATGCTGGTCAAATACAATCTTAACAACTGCTGGAGAACGCATTTCTGAAACTGTATTAATTCTTTTTGCGAGTGTGCTTATATTAATTTTGGGGTCGAAAAGCAATGGTTCAATAGCTTTATCTATCATCATAGAAGGTATGAATGGTTCGTCTCCCTGAATATTGACAATAATTTCTGCTTCGGGGAAACGATCTGCAACGTAAGCAATTCTATCGGATCCTGTTTGTATATCTTTCGGGGTCATAACAGCTTCTCCGCCAAAACCATAAACTACACTTTCCACCCGGTCATCATCAACCGCGACAACAAGTTTTGTTAACAAGCGGGATTTTGAAGCGCTTTCATAGGTGTGTTGAATCATAGGTTTGTCTCCAATTAAGGAGAGTGGTTTCCCGAATAATCTTGAAGATCCGAACCTTGCAGGTATTATGCCAAGTATCATATTAAATCTCTCATTTTATAACCTTTGGGACTAGAAAAAAGGTACCGTCATGAAGCGGAGCATTTTTTAGCGCATCTTCATGCGAAATTGACTGAACAGGGACATCTTCCCTTAGAAATGGCTTTATACTCACAGGATGAGTAAGCGGTTCAACGTCGCTTGTATCAAGTTCATTGAGTTTGTCCATGTATTCCAGAATCAGGGAAAGTTTACCCGAGTACTTAATGATTTCAGACTCGGATAAATTAAGCTTGGCTAGTTTGGCAACATGGATTACTTCTTCAGGAGTTACTTTCATCTAATTTACCTTATTCTGAATTACAATTTCCCTTACTTTGTTCATCAATTCTATTTCATCAGCCCGGTTTTTAACATTGGTGGTTGGAATAGGTTTGTCAAAATGAACTGTTATAGTACCGGGAGTTATACGGAGTTTTCCCTTGGGAAGAATTGCAGCTGTACCGCTTATTGAAGTTGGTACAACTGGAACTCCAATCTTTGCAGCAAGATTAAAAGCTCCTCTTTTAAAGGGTTGGACTTCACCTGTCTTACTTCTTGTTCCTTCTGCAAATAGCAACAGGGAAATTCTTCTTTTTTTCATCTGATCAATTGCACGATCAATACTCTTTCTTGCTTTTTCTCCACTTTCCCTGTCCACTATAATATAGGGACCAAGATATAATTGCCAGCCGAAAATAGGAATTTTGGCAAGTTCTTTCTTAAACATCATTGTAGCACGATTTGGGAAAGCTATCTGCATCGCCGGGATATCATACATACTGCTATGATTGGAAACATATACATAAAGTTCAGAGGAGTCAAGATTTTCGAGTCCGGTAACTTTAAGTTTTATTCTGCTTATATCAAGAATACCTTTAGGAAACATTCTTGAAACCCAGAAGTACATAGTATACGATCTGTCAACTGCTAAAGAAAGCAGAGCAATTAAAGACCAGATTATTGTATGAATTACAATGAGAAAAAGTTTTATATATGTAAGCAATACTTAACCCTAATATTAATTTATTTTGGTGGTAATTTGAAAGTATCTTTTAACGAAACAGTGCGGTTAAAAACCAGCTTATTTGGTGAAGAATCTTTATTATCAAGACAGAAATATCCAAGTCTTTCGAACTGATATCTTTCATTCACCTGTGCAGAGGCAAGGGAAGATTCAAGACGGCAATCTCTGAGAATACGCAGTGAATCAGGATTCAGGAAATCAAGGAAACTTTTTCCCTTATCTGAGTCGGGAGCTTCATTAGTGAACAGTCGGTCGTAGAGTCTTACTTCAGCTCTGATTGAATAGGGAAGGGATACCCAATGAATAGTTCCTTTAACTTTCTTGTTTTTCGTTCCTGTGCCGCTTTTTGTATCTGGATCATATGTGCAATGCAGTTCGAGGATATTACCATCCTGATCCTTTATTACTTCTTCGCATTTTATAATATAAGCATATCTTAATCTCACTTCGCCCCCGGGAGTTAAACGGAAATATTTAGGCGGTGGATTTTCCATAAAATCATCCTGTTCAATTAAGATTTCTCGAGAGAAAGGCAGAGGCCTTGCACCCATTGATAAGTCTTCAGGATTATTTACAGCATGTACTTCTTCGACCCCATTCTCGGGATAATTAGTGATAATGACTTTCAGTGGGTTCAATACTGCCATAACACGCTTAGCGGTTTTATTCAACTCCTCACGGATAGAATGTTCAAGAAGAGCTACATCTATTACATTATCCCGTTTCGCCACTCCGATTCGCTCAGCGAAATTTCTGATTGAGGAGGGGGTATAACCGCGTCTTCTCAAACCGGAAATGGTGGGCATTCTGGGATCGTCCCATGCGCTGACATGTTTTTCCTCAACCAGCTGAAGGAGTTTTCGCTTACTCATAATTGTATAGTTAAGATTCAGACGGGCAAATTCGATTTGCTGAGGATGGTAGATGCCAAGTTCATCAAGGAACCAGTCGTAAAGAGGCCGGTGATTCTCAAACTCCAGCGTGCAAATTGAGTGGGTAATATTTTCAATAGAGTCTTCAAGACCGTGCGCCCAGTCGTATGTCGGGTAGATGCACCAATTATCGCCGGTACGGTGATGTGAATCATGAATAATGCGATACATAATCGGGTCTCGCAAATTAATGTTTGGTGAAGCCATATCTATTTTAGCGCGAAGGACTTTTTCACCATTCTTAAACTCGCCGTTTTTCATTCTGTGAAATAGGTCCAGGTTATCAGCGACAGGGCGATCTCTGTAAGGGCTGTTCTTTCCCGGTTCTGTAAGAGTTCCACGGTGTTGCCGGATTTCTTCAGCAGAGAGGTCATCAACGTAAGCTTTCCCTTTTTCAATTAATAAAATCGCCCAGTTAAACATCTGGTCAAAGTAGTCTGAACCAAAGAAAAGCCGGTCTTCAAAATCAGCACCGAGCCACTTAACATCCTCTATTATTGAGTCAACATATTCCTGATCTTCCTTACTAGGATTGGTATCATCAAATCGCAGATTGAATTTCCCATTATAATCTTTTGCTATCCCATAATTCAGGCAGATAGATTTGGCATGACCAATATGAAGATACCCGTTTGGTTCAGGGGGAAAACGAGTGTGAACCCTGCCCCCATATTTGGCGGTAAGCAGGTCATTGTTAATAATTTCTTTAATAAAATTAACCGGAGTTTTTTCCGGGGTTATGTTTTGCGTATCGTTTAGGTTTTCGTTCATTTTTTAAAAAGTAAGTATTTAAGTTAAGTCAAGACTGATAAGGCTTTATCAATTCTTTTAATAGTTTCTTCTTTGCCTAAAATGGCTACTATGTCAAAGACACCGGGACCTTCTCCCATTCCTGAAACAGCCAGGCGAAGCGGATGGATTAATTTGCCATTGCCCACATTATTTTCGAGAGCAGTATTGTGAAGGGAATTTTCAAAGTCCTCTTTTGTTGGATCTGAAAGTCTTACGAAATTATCCCGGAGTTTGGATAGTAACAAATGAGAATCTTCTTTCCATCTTTTTTTCAGAGTGGCTTCGTCGTAGCCGGCAGGGAGCTGGAAGAAATAGGGACTTTTTGTCAGGAGCTCCTTAACGAAAGAGACTCTTTCCCGCATAGATTCAATAACCTGAGCAAGATAATTATCCGGGAATTCATAACTCGAGAAGTCAGATGATTTTAATTCTGTCCTAAGCATCGAGATTACTTCGTGAACAGGCTTTTGACGAAGGTGTTCAAAGTTAAGCCAATTAAGTTTCTCAATATTAAAAACTGCACCGGATTTATTGACACGTTCCAGAGAAAAACCGGAAATAAGTTCATCAAGGTAGTAAAATTCACGGTCGTCCCCTGCATTCCAACCCAGAAGAGCAACGAAATTAACGAGTGCTTCTTTAAGAAAACCTTTGGAACGATAATCCTCAACCGCAACATCTCCCTGACGCTTACTTAGTTTTGATTTGTCGGGATTAAGGAGGAGTGGAAGGTGTGCAAATTCCGGGATTTCCCATCCAAAAGCATTGTAGAGGAGAACATGTTTAGGAGTTGAAGGAAGCCATTCCTCACCCCTTATTACATGAGTAATTTTCATTAAATGATCGTCAACAACATTTGCAAGATGATATGTTGGGTATCCATCACTTTTAAGCAGGACCTGATCATCTACTGTGTTACTATCAAATTCAACAGTTCCTCGAATAATGTCGTGGACTGTTACAATCTCATTTGCCGGGACATTCAGGCGAACAACATGAGGAATATTATTATTAAGTTTGTTTTGTATTTCATCCGCTGATAAACTGAGGCAATGTTTGTCATATTTGCCCTGAAGTTTTTGTTCTGTCTGACTTTCTCTAAGTTCTTTGAGTCTTTCGGGAGTACAGAAACAGTAGTAAGCTTTACCACTATTAATTAACCGGGTAGTATATTCTTTGTATATTTCAAGACGTTCTGATTGAATGTAGGGACCAAATCCTCCATCTTTATCAGGTCCCTCGTCGTACGTCAGACCTGACCACCGGAGTGTATCAATCAGGTTTTCCACAGCGCCGGGGACGAAACGCGCCCGGTCAGTATCCTCAATACGCAGGATGAATTTCCCACTGGTGTGTCTGGCAAACAAGTAATTATATAATGCTGTTCTTAAGCCGCCAACATGGAGGTATCCGGTTGGACTTGGAGCGAAACGAACTCTGACAATATCTGAAATCATAACGGTCTGTTAAGTTAATTGTTTAAAATGAAAAAGTACTCTGATTTCTGAAAGAAGCTGGAATGTTCGAGAGAGATCACTTTCCGGATGTATAGAAATTGACCTTTTCAATAAATTCCTGACTGTCTATTGGTTTAGGGATATAATCAGTGGCACCGGCGTTCAGGCATTTTTCCTTATCACCTTTCATTGCAAAAGCAGTGAGTGCGATAATAGGGGTGTCTTTATATTCCGGGAAAGTCCGGATTTTTTCAGTTGCTTCAAAACCGTTCATTACGGGCATCTGCATATCCATTAGAATTAAGTCAAACTTTTGTTTTTTGACCTGTTCAACTGCTTCTGCACCATTTTCGACCACAACGACGGTGTTGAAATTGTTTTTCTTCAGCAGGCGTGTAACAATAATCTGTGAGTGTTTATAGTCTTCAACGAGAAGGATTTTAACAGTATCTTTTTCTTTGGCAGCAACTTCAGGTGCAGTTGGTTCTTCGTATCGGTTAAGCATGCCGTTAATGACATTAGCCAAATCTTCCATATTAGTACTTCTTTTGCTAAGAAGTTCGGTGAAAAGCCCATCAAGGCTCTTAAGGTCCTCTTCAAAGTTTTCTTTACCGGTATATATGATAATCGGCAAGTTTTGAAATTTTGGATTGGATTTAATAAGTTTAATAAGTTCAAAGCCGTTAATTTCAGGCATATCCAAATCAACAATTGCAAGGTCAAGATCAATATTTTCAATAAGCCGCATAACCTGGCTGGAGCGATGTGTTGCAACTGCATTGAATCCAACTGATTCGATAGCCTCCTTAACCATACTAAGAGTGGGTACATCATCGTCGACACAAAGGATGTTGGAGTTTTTTCTTAAGCGATATGAAGTCAGTACTTCTACAAGATCTTTATATTTTATTGGTTTAACGAAATACTCCACAGAACCCATTAAAAAGGCTTTTTGTTTTTCAGCTTCAACTGAGCAAACGATAATGGGAGTGTTTTTTGCTTGAGGCGTTTTTCTGATGCGAGTAAGGAGTTCCAGACCATTAATATCAGGCAGGACAACATCGGTGATAATAGCAAGGTATTCTTCAGTTTCTAAAAGTTTAAGTGCTTTTTCTCCGGAATTAACAACAGTGGGGACATAGTTCCACTTATTCAGATAGTTGTTAAGGAGTCTTGAAGTTGCGAAATCATCCTCGATTACCAGAATTTTATTATTAACTTCTGTTACTTTTGGAAGTGAGGCAATTTGAGACTCGATGGGGGAGACGAATTCAGCAGGCATCTGGAATGAAATGAGAGTACCTTGTTCTCTTGAGCTTTTAACACTAAGATCTCCAGAAAGCAATGAACTGTATTTTTTCATCAGAGGGATTGAAACAGGGGACAGTCCCTCCGTTTTGGAAGACTGCATTTCTGATTCCACCGGCGAATTTATGCTTGAGATAAGGTGCGGAGTAAGCAGGGTCGATTTTTCCGAGACGACAACCTGGAGTGAATTTTTTTGAAAGTTTACTTCCACACCAATCTTTCCCTGAGTGATGTTTTCATAAAGTATCGTAATCATATTTAAGACAATATACTTGACTTTATGAATATCCGTACTAACTAATCCCAGAGTGTTATTTGTGAATAAATCAATTGAAATAGATTTATTCTGAGATTTTTCTTTAATTTCCTTAATAATATCTTTAACAGCTGCTGGTACGTCAAGCGGACCAAAGGATTCCGAGACTGAACCTGACTCAAGTTTTGCAAAATCAATGAGTTCATTCAAAAGAAAGAGGAGTTTGCGGGCATTATCTTTCAGTGCAGAAATATGTTCGAGCTGAGTAGTGGATAAATTCTTGTCCGAAAGGAGCGAAGCAAAACCAAGGATACTATTCGAAGGAGTTCTCAGGTCATTACTGGTATCAAGAAAGAGTTTGGTAAAAGATGTTACATATGCAGGCGAAATAGTGGAGTTCCAATCTGCGATCAGGTTATTGCAGAAATTTGCAATTATTTCAAGACTTTCTTTTTCAAGTTGTGTGAAAGGAGTTTTCTGGGCAACTTTCAGTACATATTTATCATCATGGTTATGAAAAAGAAGTACACAAGCCTCATAAATCATGAAATCGGTTATTTGAATTCCACACTTTGCATCGGAATAAACTGTACCACTTGGTGTATCTGATCTGTGAATGAGGCATTTTGAACAAGGGTAAGAGTAGCCACCAACAAGTGACTTCTTGCTATTTTTGGATTTACCTATTAAGAGTAATTTTTCATCCGGGAGCTGTTTATAGAGGACTGCTGCCTGAATCTGGAATTGATCGACTATAAAATTGCAAAGAGCTTCAGGGAAGTGGGCATCTTTTTTAAGCAGAAATTTCTGAAGTTCTGAAAAACTTGCTATTAAATTAGTATTTGATATCTGCATTTTGCTAATCTATTTAATTAATAATTGCTACAAAAAACCTGCAAATTGTTTAAATTGCAATTGTAATTATAAGAAAAAATATTCAAATAAGTAAATGAGTATTGCAGCCCGTGCGATAGAATACAAATTTATTTTGAGGAAATCATCAATAATGTAAAATTAAATAAAAAGGCTTGAGTGTTATGAGTTCAGAAAAAGCAAAATTTGAGACAAAGTGTGTCCATGCAGGAATTGAAGAAGACGTATATGGGGCTGTAGTTCCACCGATATATCAGACATCTACTTTTAAGTTTAAGTCAGCGAAACATGGGGCATCTTTATTTGCGGGGGAAGAAAAGGGGCATATTTATACAAGAATGAGCAATCCAACAATTAATGCAATGGAAAACGCAATTGCAGAGTTAGAGGGGGGATACAAGGCACTTGGTTGCGGAAGCGGGATGGCGGCAATCCATACTGTTTTTGCAGCTTTAACCGGATGCGGAGATCATGTAGTATGTTCCACAGCGGTGTATGGACCTACAAATACGCTTTTAAGAGATATCTTCAAGAGAATGGGAGTGGAAACAACCTTTGCGGATACTTCCAACTTAAGTGAGATTGAGGCGAACATTAAGAAAAATACCAAAATCATCTATATTGAAACGCCCGGAAATCCCACGCTGGCGATAACCGATATTGAGAAGAGTGCGGAGATAGCTCATAAAAGTAAAGCTGTGTTGATCGTTGACAATACTTTTATGTCCCCAGCGTATCAAAGACCTTTGGAATTTGGTGCAGATGTAGTTGTGCACAGTATGACAAAGTTTTTAAATGGTCATGCAGATGTGGTTGCCGGTTTAATAGTGGTCAAGGAAGAAGAGATGTATAAAAAGATGAGGAAAACTCTGAATCAAACCGGGGGGGTAATTGATCCGTTCAACTCATTTTTAGTACACAGAGGGATTAAGACACTTTCTATAAGAATGGAAAGACATGCAGAAAATGCAATGAAGATTGCTAAATTCCTAGAGCAGCATCCAGCGGTTGAAAGTGTATCTTATCCCTGGTTAGAAAGTCATCCGCAGTATGATATGGCTAAGAAGCAACAAACAAGTGGCGGAGGAATAATTTCCTTTGAATTAAAAGGGGGATTTGCAGCCGGAGAAAAGATGATGAATACCGTTAAGCTGTGTGCATTAGCAGTGAGTCTGGGGGGAGTAGAAACACTAATTCAGCATCCTGCCAGTATGACTCATTTTACAATGGGTCAAGAGGCAAGAAAAGCTGCGGGAATTACAGAAGGGCTTGTAAGACTTTCAGTGGGAATTGAAAATGTTGATGATTTAATAGCTGATATAAATCAAGCGATGGAATAGGGAATAATTTAAGATAAAAGGGAGTCCGGAAAGACTCCCTTTTTTTTATGTCTTTTCAGTTTTACGTCTTTTCTTTACAGCTTCCCGAAGGATATATTCAATTTGGGCATTAACACTTCGGATCTCATCTTTAGCCCATTCAGAGAGGTGATCGGAAAGCTTTGAATCAATTCTGAGTATGATAGTTTTCTTTTTTTCCATATGTCCGGTTAATATAAAGATCCGGTGTTGACAATCGGTTGGGTTTCCCGATCGCTGCAGAGAACGACCATGAGATTACTGACCATGACAGCTTTCCGTTCTTCGTCCAGTTCGACCACACCTTGCTCTTTAAGTTTGGTCAGAGCCATATCGACCATACTAACGGCACCTTCAACGATTTTCTGTCTGGCAGCAATTATAGCTTCAGCCTGTTGGCGTTTGAGCATTGCCTGGGCAATTTCCTGAGCATAAGCAAGGTGGTTGATACGAGCTTCTTCAATGACGACACCAGCAGGATTAACCCTTTCCTGGATTTCTTTTTTCAAGGATTCTGAGACCTCGTCAATGGAAGAGCGAAGGGATATTTCTTCTCCCTCGGAATTATCGTAAGCATATGAGGTTGCAAGATGTCTTAGAGCTGATTCAGTTTGAATATGGACGTAATCGATATAGCTATCCACATCGAAGAATGCCTGGGCTGTGTTCTTTACTTTCCAAACGATTACGGAAGAAATTTCGATAGGATTACCATTTTTGTCGTTAACTTTAATTTTCTGGCTATCGAAATTACGGGAACGAAGTGAGATTTTCTTTTTAGTATAGAAGGGGTTTGCCCAACGAAAACCAGAGGTTTTTTCGGTGCCCTTGTACTTTCCGAAGAGAAGGAGTACCACTGCTACATTTGGTTCGACAATAAAGAGACCAGTTAGCAAGATTATAGTAATTACTATACCAATTATGCAGAAAATAATCTGGAAGACACCACTACCTTCATTTGCATCCTCGGCAACTATTCCAAGAATAAAGAAGATAATAAAAGCAATTAAGATGATTAAAAGAGAGAAAAAAAAGCTCCATCCATTTTTTTGGATTTTGGGTATTTCGTTTGTCATGGTTGTATTCCTTATGATATTAAAATGATATCAAAAATATATATTAATGATATGTAAAGATAAGGAAATAAAATGGAATGTCAAGCACTATTTTGTAAAAAAATCAGGGATTTTCTTTATTTATGACTTTTGGGGAAATCGAAATGTTCGAGGAGTGAGTGAGAATGCTCGATTTTACTCCATTTATCGGTTTCGATATTAATAACTGCAAAGGATGCAGTTGGCATGTTCATAATAAATTTTTTACCCAGATGGTTGGCAAGGTCAGTAATTCCGGGGTTGTGACCAAAGAGGGCAACGGAATTAATGGAATTGTCAAGGAGTGAAAGAGCGCCAAGTATTTCTTTCGGAGATGCAAGGTAAAGGGATCTGTCGAAGTCAATATTTGCGGGCTCAAATCCGTATTCGAGTGCGAAAATCTCAGCTGTGGTTTTAGCCCGAAGAGCCGGACTGGAAAGGAAATGATGTACTGAGGGATAGTTTTGTTTTAAGAGTTTGCCCATAAGCGGGGCATCGTTTTTGCCACGTTCATTAAGGGGGCGGTCGAAATCGCTTGGATAGGGATTTTTTGAATCAGCTTTTGCGTGTCTAACGAGGATAAGTTTTTTCATTGATTTTTTTAAGGTCATAAAGACGTTTTTTATAAATTTCGAGGTTTTTAAGCCTGACAGGATTCATTTCCTGAATGCAATAGTCAGAAAAGAAGAGGTTATCCTCGAGAAAGCGGATATTTATATCAAGCCATTCTTCTTCTGAGTAAGTGCGATTATAGACAATTTCCCACTCCATCCGGAGTTGGTGGGAACGAGCGTCGAAATTATCCTTGCCCATATGGGAAATATCAGCGTCGGAGATTATTTTTTCTAATATATCACCCGGGATATGGGGCATTTTTGTAGCAAGGATAATTCGTTTAATTATATTAATTTTGGGCTGTGGATAAGAAATTCCGAAAAGGAAATTTTCTGCCAGAATGACACTAATGTCTTCATGACCCTGGTAGATCTGAGTGAGGCCTGAATCATGGAACCAGCATGCAATAAGAAGCATTTCAGTATCAGTGGGGGAAACGTTAGAATTATCAGCGATCAGCTTTGCGGTATTAACAACATCAATTGTGTGATCAATGTTATGATAATAGTACTCAGAAGGCAATTTGCCTGATAGCAAATTAAGTACATATTTTTCAGTTGATTTAAGGGCTGAGTTCATAACGGTTATTATTAACTTTGTAAAGTTAAGAAATTATTTATTAAATAAACAAACCCATGTGATTTAAAGTACGAACATCAAAAAGTCGGAAATTGTTTCATTCCGGAATGGATGATTTAGTTTTTTCTTCTATGCTGCGTTTGGGGAGAAAAAGAGCTGAAATGGGAAGAAAGAAGGGACTAAATCGAGTTTAGTACGTATTCACCACGGCTTTAGTACGTATTCACTACGGCTTTAGTACGTATTCATATCGAAGGGAGAAGGGGGTTAGAAGGAGAGAAAAGACGTTCAATTTTGTTTGTCCAAGAATTTGGGAGAATTGAATTGAATATTTTCTTAATTATGTAACCGAATTGTGGAAAAGTAGAGATTTTGATTATATTTACACTGAAAATATGGAGATTATATGGCAGATTTGGTAAAGCAAAGAGCAAAGAAGGTTATAAAACTGCTTAAAAAGGAGTATCCGGAGGTGAAAATTGCGCTGGATTTTGAAAGTCCTTTTGAACTGCTTATTGCAACGATTTTATCAGCTCAATGTACAGATGCAAGGGTAAATGTTGTTACGGCTACGCTGTTTAAGAAGTATAAGAGTCCAATGGATTTTTTGAGTGTGAGTAATGAAGAGCTGGAAAAGGATATATTTTCAACCGGTTTTTATAAACAAAAAGCAAAAAGTATAAAGGCGTGTTGCAAAACTTTGCTTGAGGAGTATGCCGGGAATGTACCAAAAGACTTTGAATTACTGATTACATTGCCGGGGGTTGGAAGGAAAACAGCATCGGTAATTGCCGGGAATGCATACGGGATACCAGCTATTGCAGTGGATACACACGTCAAGAGAATCTCGAATTTATTGGGTTTGTCTGAAAGTGATGATCCGGTAAAGATTGAGTACAGACTTAAAGAGATAATTGATGAAAAGGATTGGGTGATTTCTTCGCATTTAATTGCGACGCATGGGAGAAATGTTTGCTTTGCGAGGAAACCAAAGTGTGAAATTTGTGTAATCGGGGATTTATGTCCGAGCAGGAGGAAAGGATGATGCGAGACAGAGAATTTTGTATGGGATTGTTAAGGGAATACACAAAATCCGAGAGTTTGATTAAGCATGCTCTGGCGGTTGAAAGTTGCGTGGTTGAATATGCAAGGAAATTTGGTGAGGATGCTGATTATTGGGGAAATGTTGCATTACTGCACGATTTTGATTATGAGAGGTATCCAGGGGCTAATCAGCATCCTTTCGAAGGGGGAAAGATACTAAAAGAGAGAGGTTTTGATGAGGAATTTGTGAGTAGTGTACTTTCGCATGCTGATTATACAGGAGTTCCAAGAGATACAAAGCTTAAGAAGGTTCTTTTTGCATGTGATGAATTAGCGGGGTTTATCACTGCAGTTGCATATGTGAGGCCCTCAAAGTCGGTGGATGAAGTTGAGGTAAGGAGTGTTATTAAAAAGATAAAGGACAGGGCTTTTGCGAAGAATGTGAGCAGAGAGGATATCAGAAAGGGAGCAGAAGGGTTGGGAATTGATCTTGAAGAACATATAGGATTTTGCATAGAAGCAATGAAAAAAAGAAGACATGAATTAGGACTTTAAGGGGAAACCGGGGGAATTAAATTTGCATTAATTAATAAGTAAAAATTTTTGATTTAATGGATTTAATTTGTTAAATTTACAATTAATTATTTTGTAATTATTGTAAAAACATAGTTAATTTTCAACTTTATATATTGTAGGAGAATTTTTCGGAGAAATTGCTACACAATTTTTTTTGTAACTAAATAAAAGTATTCATTCACTTATTTCGATGAGAAGCAATTTCTTTATAATAGTTTTCCTATTGACCATGTCAATATACCCGCAGGGTGATGTAAAAATCACAGCCACCGGCTCAAATTATACGGTTATTGAGTTCCATCCATCATACACAGACAGTTCAGTTGTAAGTTTAAATGGTATTAATTACCGCAATATTTCATTCCGTGGTGGAGTGGTTAGAAATCCAATGGAATTTGGAGCGCCTGAAATACCAGTGGGAATGATCAATCTTGGGGTTCCGTCCGGAGATAATCTGACTATTCAGATACTGGATATTGAGTATAAAGAAATTGAAGGAAGGATAAAACCAATTCCTTATTCCAGGAAGAGGGAAGGGACAATAGTTTACACTTTTTCGGAGGGGGAGGGGTATTACCAGACTATGGGGACACAGAACGGAGAATTTGAACCAGTTACATTTGGCGAATTTGGTGTTGCCAGGGGACTGGGAATTCAGACATTTATAGTAAATGCAGTTCAGTTTGATGCTTTTCAGAACAGGATAAAGCTAATTGAGCGAATTTTATTCAGAGTTAACTTCAGCGGTGGAATAAGAAACAACAGACCTGCAGAAGATGAGCTTCTTGACGGAGCGGTAATAAATTATTCTCAGGCAAGATACTGGGTGGAGAAGAAAAGTTCGAGTCTTAAAAAAGCAGGTATTGAAAGCAGTGTATTAGCGACAGGGAAATGGTACAGATTTGAAGCGCCTGAAGAGGGGATTTATAAAATTACAAAATCGCAGTTGAGTTCAATTGGGATGGATGTGAATTCAATTGATCCGAGGACAATAAAGATTTATAATAATGGTGGTTTTGTGGTTCCCGAAAAAGTTTCAGGAAACCGACCAAAGGATCTTTTAGAGAATGCAATTCTGGTTGCAGGTGAAGAGGATGGGGTGTTTAATGATAGTGATTACATCTTATTTTACGGCAGAGGGGTGAATTTTTGGTATTATGATACGGTCAGCAGAAGAATTGTAAGAGCTTCCAATCCATATTCTTTCGAGAATTATTATTGGATTACTGCAGGGGGATCTAATGGAAAGAGAATGGGAAATCAGGTGAGTTTGAATGCAGGTAATCCGAATATTAAAACAACATCCACGGCATATAGTCATTGGGACGTAGATAAAATAAATATTGGGAAGAGCGGGAGATTATTTTTAGGAGATGATTTTTCGACAAGCACAAAGAGCAGGACATATACTACAAAACTTGACGGTTATTTAGCAAGTCAGCCGATAAGATATAATTTCCGGATGGTAAACAACTCGTCAAAGAGCGTACCTTTACTAATTGAAGAGAGCAGTTCAACAATAGTCAATACAAATTTACCGGGATTCGGAAATGACGATTATACGTACGGAGAGGTTTTGGAAACTTCCGGGCAGTTTTCGGGTCAGTTGGTTGACAGCAGGAGTGTTCTAAGGTTCACATATAATGCCAGCACAACTTCATCCTATGGATATTTAGATTATTTTGAAATAATTTACAAAAGAGAGTTAAAAGCTGATAATCAGCCAATTGTTTTTTATTCTGACGGAGAAGCGGGGACACTGGAGTACAGATTATATAATTTTGGATCGAGTGATATACATGTTTATAATATTTCTGATTATGCGGGAGTTAAGAGAATAATTAATCCCGTAGTGCATAGCGGGGGTGAATTCAGATTCCAGGCAGATGAAACAGTAAACAATAATTCAAAATATATTGCTTTGCTGGGTTCAGAATACAAAACGCCAATCAATTTTACTGAGATGAAGAACCAGGATATCCGAGGTATTACTGCGGGGAGCAAATTTATAATAATCACTCATAAGAATTTTGTTGAGCAAGCGGAGCGATTAAAAAAATACAGAGAAACAGAGAGCAGGATACCATTATCGACTTCAATTTTCACAGCAGATGAGATATACAATGAGTTCAGCGGAGGGAACAGAGACGTATCGGCCATAAGGGATTTTATTAAATATGCTTACGAAAACTGGACAACTGAACCGGGTTACGTATTATTTTTTGGAGACGGTGATTACGACTACAGAAATATTGAAGGGTTGGGAAAGAATTTTGTACCGACATTTGAGACATTAAATTCGCATTACGAATTGTACTCATTTTGCATGGACGACTATTTCGGTTACATAGTTCAAGATGACAGCAGGTTAGATATTGCAGTTGGAAGGCTTAACGTACAAACTGTGAATGAGGCGAGCACGGTAGTAAATAAGATCATTGATTATGAACAGAATTCAGAGTTTGGAACCTGGAGGAATTTAATAACCTTAGTTGCGGATGATCAGACGATCTCGAGCGGATACGACGGAGCACAGAATAATCAGCAATCGGAGGATCTTGCAAATTATTATATTCCAAAGTCATTTGATATAAATAAAATATATCTGGTAACCTATCCTACGGTACAAACAAGTTTAGGGCGAAGGAAACCCGGAGTAAATCAGGCAATTATTGATGCGGTAAACAACGGGACATTAATACTGAATTTTATCGGGCATGGAAGTCCGGAGGTCTGGACGCATGAGCAAGTGTTTGTAAGAAGTACGACGATACCACAGTTTAACAACAAGGATTATTTTTTCCTTACAGCAGCAACATGTGATTTTGGATATTTTGACAATCCAAATTCCCAAAGTGCAACAGAGGAGATGATGTTAAAGTCAAACTCAGGAACGATAGGAGCATTTACATCAACCAGACCGGTTTATTCTTATCAGAATGCTTTATTAAATCAGGAGTTTTTCAGTCGATTACTGTCAAGTCCAAGAGATTCGCTAAATTTCCCGCTACCTGTAGGGAAAGCATATTTATATACGAAGTACAATTTTTATGATCAGAATGATCAGAAATACACATTGTTCGGAGATCCGACATTAAGATTGAATATACCGCATTATCAGGCTTCCATTGACACAATAAACGGGATGGTTTCAACAAGCACAATACAGTTAAAAGCATTGAGTAAAGCGACAATTAAAGGGACGATAAGGAATAGTGACAATGCGATATGGGATAATTTTTCCGGGGAGGGATTATTAACGGTATTTGATTCCGAGCGAAAAGTAGCAGCGCCTGAAGTGGGACCAGATTTTAAGATAACATTAATGGGGGGGATAATTTTCAAAGGAAGAATATCTATTCAAAACGGAAGATTCTCAACAGATTTTGTAATTCCGAAAGATATAAGTTATGAAAATAAAAACGGAAAAATAGTTCTTTACATATTTAACAATAATACAGACGGAGTAGGTTTTAACTCGAATGTGGTAATAGGGGGAACAGATACAACAAATACAGATGATGGCAAAGGTCCGGATATCGAGATAACTTTTGATAACGCGGAAAATATGGGGGGGTATTTAGTAAATCCAGATTCGAGGTTAATAATTAGACTTGCTGATGAGACAGGGTTGAATACAACAGGAGCTGGTGTTGGTCATAAGCTACAAGCGGTACTGAATGATGATGATGCAAATCCGATAGACCTGACAAATTATTTTTCAGGAGATCTGGATGCGGGGGGTAAAACCGGTTTTGTAAATTACAGGTTTAGTAATCTGCCAACGGGAAATCATGAGATTTCTGTGAAGGCATGGGATGTATTCAACAATTTTTCAACAGAGTCAGCATATTTTAAGGTGGTAAGCGGAAACAATTTAGTAGTAGATAATGTTTATAATTATCCAAATCCGTTCAGCACAAGCACGGCATTCACATTTCAACACAATATACCGACAGCAATAAAAGTCAGGATAAGGATATATACGATTGCCGGGCGTTTAGTAAACGAAATAGAAGCAGATAATCTGGGGGAAGACAGATTTGTAAAGATTGACTGGGACGGAAGAGACAAAGACGGATCGGTATTAGCAAATGGCACCTATCTGTATAAACTAATCGTTGAATCGGAAAATGGAGAATTCCGAGAGGCTGTTTTAGGTAAGATTGTAAAAATGAATTAAATAAAATAATTAGTTGTTTAAGGAGAAATTGATAGTAAAAAGTTGTTACTTATTTACTAAACAGTTGAAATAAATTATATCGGAGGTATATTAAATGAAGTCATATATTGGCTTATTGGTAGTGTTAATAATGTTGACAGGAATCAACAGAGAATTGTATGGACAAGGAGAAGCTGCAGTAACATTTTTATTGCTTGCTCCTGATTCAAGAGGAGGTGCATTAGGAGAGACCGGAACAGGATTAGCGGACAACTCTGCTGCGATATTCTGGAATCCATCAGGAATTGCATTTCTAACGGGGCAAGAAGTAAGCATAACGCACAGTAACTGGCTACCGCAATTCAAGCTAGATCTTTTCTATGATTATCTGACATACAGGAATTATATTGAGGAAATAAACGGAAGTGTTTTAGCGAGCATAACATATATGAACTATGGAGAATTTGTAAGGACGGGACCGGATTCACCGGATCCAATCGGAACATTCAGATCATTTGATGCTGCGCTTACATTAGGTTATGCGACAAAGGTACATTCAGACTGGGGTTTGGGATTCAACTTCAGGATAATACACAGTAATCTTTCGGACAAACCAACAGCTGAAGAGCAAGGAACAGGGAAAGCAACAACAGTAAGCTTTGACATTGGAGCGATGTGGCGACCCGAAAAGCTGGTACTTCCATTTATTGATGAGGATATAGGAAAGAACCTGAGTATAGGATTCAATTTAAGCAACGTAGGTCCAAAGATATTTTACATTGATCAAGATCAGGCGGATCCGATACCAACAAACCTGAGATTAGGATTTGCTTACAGGATTTTCACTGATGATTTCAATTCATTAACTGCAACGCTTGATTTCAGCAAATTATTAGTTTCAAAAGACTCCACCGGACAGAGCGACGAAGTTTATAAAGCATTATTCACAAGCTGGACAAACAGACCATTCAATGAAGAGATAAGAGATATCGTAACGTCATTCGGAATAGAGTACTGGTACGGGCAACCGGGAGATTTTCTGTTTGCATTAAGAGGAGGATTTTTCTATGAAGATCCATCATTTGGCAACAGGAAGTTCATCACTTTAGGAGCCGGAATCCGATATGCAATTTACGGATTTGACTTTGGATATATTTCCACTTCAGTATTTAAGGACAGAGAAAAACATCCACTAGATGACACACTCAGATTCACATTTTTAGTTGGATGGGGTAGTCAAGTTGATAACACAAAAGGATTACCAAGAGGAATCTAAGGAATAATTATCAGATTGATTGGGATCAGAACTATGTTTTGATCCCTAGTCATTTATAATAATAAGAAGCTAATAATGAAAATTACAAAATACTGGATAGTAATAGCGATATTTTTTATTTCTATTGCAACTGCACAAGATATAACCAGGCAATTTCAAATTAATATGCCGGTAGACAAAACTTTAGAAGTCGGACAAGCACCATTAAATGATGAGGTAAGGATACTTGCAGTCATGGTGGAATTTCAAACTGACAATGATCAGACCACAGTAGGTGACGGGAAATTCAATTCGATTTATACGCAAACTTATAATAATATCCTTGATCCACTTCCTCACGACACTAGTCATTTTGAAGCACATCTGAAATTTGCGAAGAATTACTTTGAAAGAGCTACAAAAGGTAATTTAACAGTGATGTATAAAGTGTTGCCTGGAATAATAACAGTTTCCAAAACGATGAAGAGTTATTCGCCGACCATCAACTCGAATGATTTTTCAGGGATGGCGGAGTTGACAAAAGAAGTATGGGAGATGACAATTGCACAGAATCCCGATTTTGATTTTTCATCTTACAATTTATTTACAATTTTTCATGCAGGAGTAGGAAGAGATATTTCGTTGCCAGGCAGTTTGGGAAACGAAAGAGATTTACCTTCGATCTATATGGGATTGTCCTTACTACAAAAATCATTTGGAGCAGGTTTTACCGGAATCCAAGCGGGAACGAATTTTAAGATAACCAACAGCATGATACTTCCGCAAACCAACAGCAGGGAGGTAGAATCATATGGTACGAAGTATCTATTTGAAGTAACTATTAATGGATTACTAGTAGCAAATATAGCGAGCCATATAGGACTACCAGACCTTTTTGATACAAAAACAGGATTAAGTGCAATTGGCAGATTTGGTTTAATGGATGGACAATCAATATTTGCATACAACGGAGTTCTACCCCCTGAACTATCAGCCTGGGAATTACTATATTTAGATAAAAAGTACAATTGGAATATTCCGGTTAAAACTATTAATAAAGATACTGATCTAACTTTAAGAACGGAATCGCCATTGTTTGCCGGAGATACATTTATAGTTAGAGTACCAATTAACTCAACAGAGTACTATTTAATTGAAAACAAGCAAAGAGATCCTCAGAAAAACGGAATAACATTAACTATAAATTATCAAGGCAACTTATACGAGAAAAGATTTTTGAAAGACACCACAGGATTTCTAAGCTATAATATTGATTCGTTAGAGGGAGTTATTGTAAATGCCGATAATTTTAACTGGGCTATACCCGGAAGCGGAATACTAATCTGGCATATTGATGAAGATATTATAAGTAAAAATATTTCCGAAAACAAGATAAATACGGACAAGAATAAAAGGGGAGTAAGAGTAATTGAAGCTGACGGGATAAATGATATTGGGGAGCAATTCCAGACTATTTTCGGCGATTTACTTATTGGAGAGGGGGATCAGGATGATTTATTTTTCGCATCAAATTCATCCGATTTGTACAAAAAGAACAAGAATAAATATAACAGCAAGACCAGACCTGCTACACTGACAACCTCCGGGGCTAACTCGCTGATAAGTTTTAGTGATTTCTCGGACACAAGCAACATAATGACCTTTAAGATAAGTTTTGGCGACTCAATCGTTAAACCTATAGCAAGAGTCAGGATTCCTTATATCCCAGAAGAATTAATGACCATCAGCAAAAACGGATCAAATGATTACTATTTTATGAGTAACAGTTCTCTATATAAGATTGATAATAATGGTGCCATTATTGATTCGACGCTAAATTTTTCAACAAGCAAGCCACTAGTAACTACTGCGAATGAGACTGATTATATAATAGGGACTATGGGAACAACACTGAATGTCGTATCATATAACAGTGGTGTAAAAAGTTATAACAGCATTGATACCGGTGACAGCATAAGCACTAATGCTGTTCTCTCATTAACTCCTGTTGAGCAACGCAGGATTTTGGTGGGAACCAAATCAGGAAAACTATTCACATACTCACTGGCTACATCACCGGTTATTGTGAGTGTTGACAGTGCATTTTCAAAAGAGGGGACTACAGAATTTATAGTAACAAATGATCTTTATACTGCATACGTTATCAATAATATTTCTTTAGAGCATACAACCTTCCAAAAAGGCTATAGTGTAGGCTTCCGGTATAAAGATAATAATCATTCACTTATTATTAATGACAGATGTCTGGGGCTTTCACTGACGAAGACGAATGACGGAAAATATTTGGCAGTAGCTTTAGGGGAATCAAACAAATTTTACCTGATTAGTGATGGAGCTGTAAAAAAAGAAATAGCAGTTGGCGAAAATGAACCGATTAGGAAGTTTATACTTTCAGATCTAAAAAACGACGGTGAAAATTATATTGTTTACACACAGGGCAACAGGATCCATGCAGTCAATTTAGCCGGAGCGAGTGCTGATAATTTTCCGTACACAGCCCCAGTACAAACGGAGTTTACAGGCTTATTAGCAAGTGCTGATATTGAAGGGGATAAAAAAGGAGAATTAATAGCCCTAACATCAGATGGTCGAATATATGCTATTGACGGAGGATCAGCAAAAACCCTTCAAAGTTTTCCAATTGATATCGGGAAAGAAAGCATTAACAATATATTATTATTTCATACTGAAAACCAAGTCGCACTTGCAGCAATGGACAGGTTAAAAAACTTTTACATTTGGAGCATAAGTCCAGCAAAAGGAGAAATCTACTGGTCAGGTCAGACTGCCAATAGCGGAAATAATAATTTTAAAGATGCAGCATCCAAGACATCAATGATAATAGGAAATTTTCTACCAAAAGAAAGAGTGTATAACTATCCAAATCCGGTATATTCGGGTTCAACAAACATCAGGTATTACGTATCTGAAAACTCATCAGTTACTATTAAAATATTTGATTTATCAGGCGATTTTGTAGCGGAATTAAGTGATAAGGCAGCAGGTGGAACGGACAATGAAACAAAATGGGATGTTACCAACATACAAAGCGGAATTTACCTTGCAAGAATTGAAGCAAAAGCAGAAAGTGGCAAGAGTGAATCAGCGATAATAAAAATTGCAGTTATAAAGTAAAATCGGAAATGAAAAAAATAATTATTCTTATAGCAGCAGCGCTAGTCTCAATTCAGGCACAATTTAACGATTTTCATCCGGAACTAAACTGGTTCACAATCAAAGGGGAAAAAGTTGTAGTTCATTATCATGAAGGAGCAGAGAGAACCGCAAGAGTTGTATGTAAAATAGGTGATGAAATATGGGGACCAATAACGAGTCTTTACGAATATGAACCTGATGTTGTGCATTATGTAATTAAAGATATTGATGATTATTCAAATGGCGCCACATATTTTTTTGACAATAAAATTGAGATCTGGACGAGCGCGCTTGATTCTGATTTAAGGGGTACGCATAACTGGTTAAGGAATGTAATTTCGCATGAGTTTACTCACATGGTGCAAATTCAGGCTTCATTAAAGACTTCGAGGAGAGTTCCGGCATTTTATCTGCAGTGGTTAAACTATGAAGATGAAAGAAGACCGGATATTTTGTATGGATTTCCCAATATTATTGTTTCATATCCTTTAGCATCACTTAATATGCCGGCATGGTTTGCCGAGGGAACAGCGCAATACATGAGGAGTGAGTTTAATTATGACAATTGGGATACTCACCGGGATATGATACTCAGGTCATATGTACTCGACGGGAATATGTTGACGTGGAATCAGATGGGAGTATTTGGAAAAAATAGTCTGGGTAATGAATCAGTATATAACAGTGGTTTTGCATTTACGAGATACATTTCTCAAAAATATGGAGAAGATAAATTAAGGGAGATAACTAAGGCTTTAGGGAAGTTGAGTAATTTCACTATAGATGCGGCAATAAAAGATGTTTTAGGATTAAAAGCGGAAGACATTTATTATGAATGGAAAGAGACTCTAAAAGAGGACTATAATAAAAGATTATCCACAGTTTTACAAAATCTGGTTGTGGGAGATACACTTATGAAGGATGGGACAGGAAATTTCTATTCATTATTTTCTCCCGACGGTGAGTATATTTTCTTTACTTCAAACAGGGGTTATGATTATTTAAGCATGTTATCACTTTACAAGTATTCCTTAGAAACAGGTGAGACGGAGTTAGTGAAAGCAGGGGTCAAATCTCAATTCAGTTTTATTCCCGGTACTAATAAAATTATCTATTCTAAAATCAGTGATGATAATAATAATTGGTATAATGTGCACGATCTCTATGTTTATGATCTGGGCACTAAGGATGAAACGCGATTGACAAACAACCTAAGAGCCGACCAGCCTAATGTATCGGTTGACGGGAAAGAGATTGTATTCATATTTCAGAGAGACGGGACAACAAATTTAGGAATCGTAAATATAGAAGGAAAAGAATTCAGGCAAATAACTTTTTTCAATAACGGAGAGCAAGTATATAATCCAAAATATTTGAATGGAAATGAGAGTATTGTGTTTGATTATTCCTATCATCACACAAGAGATATTGCGATGGTTAATTCTGATGGGTCTGATCTTAAGTTTATAATTCAAACGGACAAAGATGAAAGGAATCCTTTTGTTCTTGACTCAAGTACAATTTACTATTCTTCCGACAAGACCGGAATATTTAATGTGTATAAATATAATTTGGAGACGAAAGAAGAGACTCAAATCACAAACGTGACTGGAGGAGCATTTATGCCTTCAGTCAGTAATAAAGGAGAAGTCGCTTATTCGGGATACACTTCCGGGGGATACAAAATATTTAAAATTAAAACTGACAGGTACAAAGATATTCCAGCAGGGAGCTCGTATGTCTGGCTAACGAATCCACCCCTTGAGTCATCAAAACCAAATGGAGATATTGATAATTTCAAGATTAATAAATTAAGAAATTTCGATGATCACTCAACTCCAGAGTATAAACAAGAAAAGTATTCGGGCTCATTCAGCAGCCTAATGTTCTTTCCATTCGTCAGGTATGACAACTATAATACTTCCAACAAATTTACAGAGAAAATTAAACCTGGTTTGTATGTAACATCTTCAGACATGTTGAACAGATATGCAATTTTTGCCGGAGCATCAATAAACTCAAGAATGGAGAGAGACCTATTTTTACAATTTGAGTACAGGAATAAGCTACCTATACTGTTTAATCTTGGAATTAAACCGGAAGTATTTCTTGAATTATACAACATATCGCGAAAAGCGGATGTAGATGTATTAATTGATGAATTTGATCCAATAAAGACAGATGTAACATATAGTCTATTTGAATTCGATATCGCAGCTAAGCACAAGTTCATTACAAGCAACCAAAACCTTGAATTCAGATATATTTTCAGCAGTTATACTGCAACAATCGGAAGTTTTATATTTCCAAATTCCTCTACTTTGTATCCAACAAATTACGATACTTATTTTATAGGAAGTAATTTTCAATTAACCTACAATGCAAATTTTGAATTACCCTATATTGACAGTGATATAAATCCCCTTGGAGGGAATATAGAGCTGAAGTATAATTATGAGATGGACAGGTACAATCCTGACGGGGAGTACACAGTTGAAGATGGAACATTAGTTCCGCAATATAAAAATTTCAAATTTCATAAACTTGAATTAAATACAGAGTTTGGGATGCCGTTATGGAAGTCTCACTCATTGTACTTGAAATTAAGAGCAAATACAATATTTGGTCCACCTATTCCTGATTTCTTTGATAGTTATCTGGGAGGCTTGGTGGGAATGAAAGCCTATCCATTCTATGCAATAAGTGGTAATGAGCTATTCTGGATGAATCTTACTTACAGGTTCCCATTGTTTAGAAATATTGACAAACAGGTAGGGCATCTTTATATTGATAAAATATTTCTGTCGGTTTATGGAGATTTTGGGAATGCCTGGAACACAAAAATTCCAGCAATAAAAGACTTTAAGAAAGGAGCGGGTGCAGAATTACGATTTGCATTAAATTCATTTTATCTCTTCCCGACGAGTGTTTTTATAAATGCCTCATATGGTTTTGATCGAGTCGAAAGAGTAGTAAGAGATGAAGTGATCAAATATGGGAAAGAATGGAGATTCTATGGGGGAATTTTGTTTGGATTTGAATATTAAAAAGTTAATTAAAATGAAAAATATGATGTATTTTGTAATTATTCTGTTCCTGACGCTGAACATTTCGAATTATGCCCAACTACCAGAGACTGAAAAAACAGATTTCGTATTAACCGGAAACCTTAGAGAAGATTCGAAAAATATATTAAAAACAGAGAGCAGGACTAATCTAAATCTTCATTTTGATGAATCCCAAAAGAAACCATTTCTTGCAGGTGTGCTCTCTTTAATCTTACCCGGAGCGGGGGAATTTTATTCAGAAAGTTATATAAAAGCAGGAGTGTTTCTTGCTCTTGAAGCAGCAGCAATTACAACTGCGATAGTCTATGATAAAAAGGGAGATGATCAGACTTCGGTATATCAACATTTTGCAGATAGAAACTGGGATGTTAGTAAATATGCTGTATGGTTATGGAATAACAGAGAAGCTCTGGGAATTCCGAACACACACGGTATTAATTCAATAGATGAGATAATCATTAACAATGATCCAAATTTAGCCTACTGGGAGAGAGTTGATTTTTCAAAGCTGAATCTTCTGGAGTCGAAATTTTCTCATAGACTACCAAAACACGGGGACCAGCAATATTATGAAATGATTGGGAAATATCCACAGTATAATCATGGTTGGGTTGACCAGTTAAATGATAACACACCACAGTATAATGAGATACTTACACCAATGTTCCATAACTATTCTTTAATGCGAGGCGAAGCAAATAATTTCTACAATGTGGCTTCCAAAGCTGTAATAGTGTTGTATGTGAACCACTTTTTAAGTGCATTGGATGCGGTATGGAGTGCTGTTTCTTACAACAAAGACCTTACAATGAAACTAAGAGTAAAAGAAGAATTTGTTGCAGACAGGTTTGAAATAGTCCCCAGAGTCAGCTTTTCTTTCAATTTTTAACCAATCCTAAGTTTTCTATCGTGGGGCTATTGTGGGTAAGACAGAATTTATTAAAATTGGTTTTATTATAATTCATTTTTTCGTTAGATTTAATTACCAATTTAAGTAGTTTTGTAAAAAACACCCGAAGAAATACATGATTATTAATTATATACTTAACTCACAGACCGGTTTAATAAGAACGCAGAATGAAGACGCAGCTTCTTTTTATGACCTTGGGGACTCGGTATTAGCCATTGTATGCGATGGAATAGGAGGTAACAAAGCCGGAAACATAGCCAGCCAGTTGGTAATCGATTCAATTTATCCTTTTTTTCAGAAATCAGCTGAAACTGATCCATTGAAAAAAATTGAAGATGCAGCAATAAAAGTAAATGAATTAGTTATTAATGCAGCTGAAACGCGAAATGAATATGAAGGAATGGCCACAACGGCAGAGATTTTATATATTAAGGATGCAGTTGCATATTGGGGACATGTTGGTGATTCAAGCATTTATTATTTTCAAAATGAAGACCTGATAAAAATTACAAAAGATCATTCTATAGTGCAAAAACTCATGGATTTAGGAGCGATCACTGCACGAGAAGCAAAAATTCATCCTCATAAAAACATAGTATTAAGAGCAATTGGCGATAAGACCGGTTTTGGGATCGATTTAAACTACATGAAACTTAAGACAAACAAAAAATGGAAATTTATACTTTGTACAGATGGGGTGACAGGTGTTATTGACAAGGATGAATTGAAGTATTTACTGATTGAGGACGATCTTGAAGGTATATCAGAGAAAATTGAGAAGCTGATTTTAGAGAGGGGAGCTCCTGATAATTATACATACATAATTGTAAGCAATAAAGGTTTGAAATAATGCAACTCAAACCGGGATTCATAATAGAAAATTTTAAGATAGTAAGTATGTTAGGGGAAGGGGGGATGGGTATAGTCTATAAGGCACTTGATTTAAAGCTTGAAAGATACGTTGCACTTAAAGTATTAAACCCGCAGGCATATCAGAATCCGCAGTTTTTAGAAAGATTTAAGAGAGAAGCAAAAAACCAAGCAAAATTAAATCATCCAAATCTAGTAGCGGTTTATGGCTTTACAGATCAGTACAAATTGCTTGGAATTGTAATGGAGTACGTTGAGGGGGAAACGCTGGAGAAGTATATTGAGAAAAGGGGAAGGTTGGATTATTTTGAAGCAATGACAATTATGGAACATATCCTGGCAGGAGTTGGTTATGCCCATTCCAAGGGATTCATTCACAGGGATATAAAGCCATCAAATGTAATTATAAGCCGAGAGGGGATAGTAAAGATAATGGACTTTGGTATATCAAAGTCAATGTTTGAAAAGAGTATAACAAGAACTGGAACCAAAATAGGGACACTACTCTATATGAGTCCCGAACAGCTAAAAGCCGAAGAACCAACCAGACAAAGTGATATTTACTCGATCGGTGTTACACTATATGAAATGGTTGCGGGAATACCTCCTTTTAATTATACTACTGAATTTGAAATTATGGAAGGACATTTAAAGAAAAATCCACCCAAAATATCAACAGTTGTATCAAATGTACCAGGCGAACTAGATAAGATTATTCAAAAAGCGATGGAAAAGAGTATCTATAAAAGGTATTCAAACTGCGAATTATTTTTAGCAGATGTTCAGGCATTAATGCGAAAAGCCGAAACATTTAAAACACAAAAAGTAACTGCTCCAGTAAAGAAAAAGAGTAAAAGCAGCAATATAAAGTTTTATTTGATTGCACTTCTTGTGTTAACATTATTTGGATTACTATTTTATTTCTCATTTGGTTTGATAAAGGATTTCTGGACAGAGATGAAATCCGGAAAATTTTCAACGGAAGATTCTACTTTTGTACCGTATAAAACAAATCCAGCATATACTAATTTAGGCAATTTGAAGATTGTATCGACTGGTACAAATAAGAATTTGAGTTCTGTTTATTTTGTTGACAGACTTTCGGGCTATGCATGCGGAGAAGAAGGGACAATTATCAAAACCGTTGACGGTGGAGAAAACTGGTTAATGATACCTTCTTTTGATGGAATGAACTTCAACAATCTCTACTTCTTTAATATTTCCGATGGAATAATAATTGGAGATAACGGAGACCTTTATGTAACAAAGGATAGTGCGACAACATTAAACAAAGTTGCATTACCGGTAGGGGAACGATTGCTTAAGATTTATTTTTATGATAATTATAATGGCTATGTAACCGGTGCCAATGGGGTAATTCTTAAAACAAGTGATCAGGGGAATACGTGGAGCCTGACTTCAACGCAAACGAATGAACATATATTGAATATCTTTTTTACCAACAGAGATCTGGGATTTTCAGTGGGAAGAAGCGGGACAGTATTAAAAACAACCGATTCAGGCAATTCATGGACTCCATTGAAAAGATTCACAAATAATTATTTGAGGTGCGTATATTTTATAGATACACAGAAAGGATTTGTTGCAGGGGCGGGAGGTCAAGTATTTAAGACCGAAAATGGAGGGAAGGACTGGAAAAAGATAGAGACCGAAATTATTTCCGGAATTATCGGGATCAAATTTACGGATGACAAACATGGATTTGCAGTTTCAGGTAAGGGGGAATTTTTATATTCTGCAGACAGCGGTGAGACCTGGAACTTAAACAGAACAGGCCGATATGTGAATTTGACTGACATGTCAGTTTCACCAACAAACGATGTCTATTTTTCCGGTCTAAACGGAATAGTACTTAAGCAAGATAAGTAAGAGTCAGAATTGAAGTATGAAAGAAACTGACCCGTGCAAATTAAAATTAAAGAAGGAATTATAAAGGAAAATATTTTATTTATTTTTTTGGCAGCATTGTTGATGGCAGCTGCAGTATTGCAGTTGACAATTCCGCTTACCAAATTCTTCAGTTTTGAGTATTCGGTTGTAAACAGTATATTAATTACTTTCTTTATTTCTATCATTACCATTCAAAACCTTCATAAAAAGAATCCAGAATCTTATCGTGATTTCAATACAGGGACTGCATCAAATCTGTTTTTATTTTTTATAATACCGCTGATTATAGCTTTTATAAATACAGTTCTTAAAAATCAATGTCCATTTTATCATGGATTGCCATATTACTTCACTATTGTTTTTCCTGCAATCTTTGTTGGGCGAGGTATTGGGATTTTTGTATTTTGCGCAATTAGGAGATTTAGAAGTATCGGACTGATTTTTGTCTATCTTCTTATTCTCACTATTCCTCTTATTGAGTTTTATCTCAACCCACAGGTATATTTTTACAATCCGATTTTTAGTTTTTTCCCAGGAAATATATATGATGAATCAATAAGAGTAGATGTAACATTAATTACATACAGACTAATAAATCTCATATTTTTCGAATCGATTGCAGTAATTTACTTTTTAAGTAAGAAAATTGAATTTAGAAGGGGAATTATTGTTATATATACTTTGATAACCAGTTTAATTTTCATAATTCTCTCACCTTACTTAGGATTCTCAACCAATATGGAGAGAATAAAAAGAAAATTACCTGTTTCTGAAGAAACAGCAAATATCAGATTTCATTATGGAAATGAGAGGACGAAAAAGGAAATGAGCTATTCTACTTTTGAGGCAGAATACTATTATCATGAACTTAGCGAGTATTATAAGACTGAACCGGATAAAAAGATCGATGCCTTTGTTTTCAAGGATAGTGGTGAAAAAAGAGATATTTTCGGTGCCGGAAATGCTGATGTTGCAAAACCTTGGATGAATCAAATATATCTATCAGAGCAAACTTTAAATAGAACGTTAAAACATGAAATGTCACATGTTTTCACCTCGAAATTTGGTAAATATGTGTTTGAAGTTGCGGACAAAATTAATCCAGTCTTAATTGAAGGAATTGCGACCGCAAGTGAAGGATTTTATGATGATTACCCTTTGCATTATCTTGCATTTCAAGCCTATAAGAATGGATATCTCACAGAACTTCCGGAATTATTTTCGGGATTAAACTTTTTTGCTAAAGCATCTTCGTCGTCATATCTAACTTCAGGATCTTTTGTAAAATTCTTAGTTGATAAATATGGTATAGAAAAATTCAAGTTACTTTATCGGGATATAGATTTTATGAAACATTATGGGAAGGATATTGCAACTCTTAATAAAGAGTATATTGAGTTTATAAGCATACAGGATTTTCCTTCAAACAAAGCAGTAGCCAATTACTATTTTGGTCGAAAAGGGCTTATACAAAAGAACTGTCCCAGATACATTTCAGCAAAGACGGAAGAAATTTTCGAATTAATAGCAAAAAGGAATTATCTCGATGCAAAAGAGATAATTTCAGAATTAGAGTTAAAAAACACAAGTTGGGCGTTGACTTACGCGATGATTGAATGTAATCAGGGATTAGGGGAAATCCGTTCATGTTTGAGATACATTGAAAATAAAGAAACAACTTATAAAGGAACTGCATACGAGGAAATACTAGCTATCCGCAAAGCCGATATGCTATTTTTAGATGATCAAACTGATAAAGCAATGAATATTTTAGTAAATATTCTGAGCACCTCATCTGTGCACAGAGTCTACTTTTTAGCTAAAACAAGAATAATATTAAGTGAAAAAATGGTAATCAAAGAATATATAATGGGAAACGAAGAAACAAGAGCACACATTTTTAAGAAGATATTTCTGCAGACGAGTAATATTTCTTTAATACCAGCAATACAGGATAAAATAAATTATCAAGATAAAAAAAATGACTGGATCTTAGAAGTAGTATTGAAGGGAACCGTCAAAAACAACTATGAAAAATATGCACTCATTAAACTTTCGGAACTTCTAGCGAGGCAGGGAAATTATGGAAAGGCAAAGCAAATATTAGATAAAGCTAAAAAACCAGAAGGGGAATGTATTTTTAATGAATTGTTAAAAAGTGTTGAACTTAAATTATTAAGACTATCAGAAGGGAAAACACAATTACAAAATGAATAAGGATGACTTAAAAAAAAATATTAAAAAAGAGATTGAATCAATAAGCTTTATAAGGGAGATTTCCGAGTTTGCCAGTAAAGAACATGAAGTTTATATTGTCGGAGGGTTTATAAGAGATATCCTACTCGGAAGAGAACGAAGTGAAATTGATTTTCTAATTGTGGGAGATGGAATTGAATTTGTCGAAAAATTAGCCGCTCACTTAGGAGTTTATAAAATATCAGTCTATAAAAATTTCGGAACAGCACATTTTAATTATAAGGGATATGCTTTGGAGTTTGTTTCATCCAGACAGGAATCATATACATCAGAAAGTAGAAATCCGGTAGTAAGCAGCGGAACCTTTGAGGATGACATTAAGAGAAGGGACTTTACAATTAATACCTTAGCCGTGTCACTTAAGAGTTCTAATTTTGGTGAGTTAATTGATTGCTATTCCGCCCTTGACGCTATTGAGGAGAGAATCATCAAAACCCCATTGGAAGCTGAAAAGACATTTAATGATGATCCTCTAAGAATAATGAGAGCATTCCGTTTTGCTGCTCAGCTTGATTTCAGGCTTGATGAGCAAGTATTAAACTCTGCAGAATCAATGCGTGAAAGATTATCCATAGTTTCTCAAGAAAGAGTTACGGATGAATTTATGAAGATTCTCTCTTCGAAAAAACCTTCTGCTGCATTGATCCCTATGTATAAGACAAAAGTACTTGAAATAGTATTCCCGGAAATCCATAATTTGGGTGGGGTGGATCAGAGGAAGGATTTCCATCATAAGGATGTATTTTACCACACTTGTAAAGTTGTGGATAATGTTGCGCTTGTTTCAAATAATGTTTGGTTAAGGTTTGCTGCAATTGTCCATGATATTGCAAAACCGCAGACTAAAAGGTTTGACGAAGCAACAGGCTGGACTTTTCACGGACATGAAGAAATTGGAGCTCGAATGATGAATGGGATATTCAAAAGAATGAAGCTTCCATATCATAAATTGGAATATGTAAAAAAACTTATCAGATTGCATCTAAGACCCATTGCTTTAGCTAAAGAGGAAGTGACTGACTCTGCAATCCGAAGATTGATAGTCGAAGCTAATGAGGATCTGGATGACTTGATTTACTTATGCAGAGCGGATATCACTAGCAAGAATGTTGAAAAAGTGAACTCTTTTTTGGCTAATTATGATAGAGTAATGGCAAGAGTTTACGAAGTTCTGGAGAAGGACGCTTTGAGAGCCTTTCAATCACCAGTTCGTGGGGAAGTAATTATGGAAGTATGTGGATTAAAACCATCAAAAACAGTGGGACTTATTAAGTCAGAGATTGAAGAGGCAATTCTTGAAGGCAGCATAGGAAATAATTATGAAGAAGCATATGAGTATATGCTTAAAATAAAAGACAAATACCTTTAAGTTTATAGTTAACTTAATAAATACCGTTAATCATTTATTTTAACCGTTTGAGAATTTGTTTAATAAAAAAAAAGAATTTTAACTAATTTTAGTAAAGGAATTAATAAAATTATGCAAAAACGAAAAAATACCGGAGCAGTAATGTATTTGAGATATTCTTTGATAGCTCTATTTCTCTGTCTACTCTTAACAATTCAAACTTCCGGACAAGAGATTACTTCACAAAATACAAAATCTCTGACATTAGACCAGTCAATTTCCATTGCTTTAAAGAGAAATACAACTTTGGCTAAAAGTGAGTATGGAATCAGCGGATATGAGTCAACCGTATTATCTTCATATGGTGACCTTTTACCAAGAGTATCTGCAAGTGGCGGATGGGAGTGGTATAGAACTGAAGATGAAGGAAGATTAGTAAATATCGGTGGAGCCCTTATACAAACCTCAAAGCAGGTAAAAGAAAACCGAAATTGGTCAGCCAGAGTATCCTCCAACTGGACTTTGTTCAATGGTCTTTCCAATTATGCAAGCATAAGGAAGAATGAAAAAGAACTTGAATCTGCAAAATTGACGTTGGAGAGATTAAAGCAAGATATAGTATTTCAGACAATCAGTCGTTATTATGCAATCCTAAATCTGGAGCAATTAGTTTTTGTTAAAGAAGAAAATGTTAAGTGGAATCAAAAAAATTACGAAATAATTAAAGAAAAGAGCAGACTTGGAGCAGGAACAATGGCTGATGTTTATGCTCAACAAGTAAAATTAGGAACTGCAGAACTGGAACTGTTAAAATCCAAAAATGATTACGAAAACGAAAAAAGCAATTTTTTATTTTATCTAGGATTAGATGTATTAGAAAAATATTCATTTGTCGATCCGAAAATTGATGGGACACTAAAAAAGGAACCGGAAGCTGTAACGAAAGAATATGCGGAGTTCAGGGAACTGATTGAACAAGCTCTTGAAAACAGACCTGACTACAGAAGCGCCCAATATAGTCTTGATGCAGCTTATGATGACCTCTCAATAGCAAGAGGAAGTTACATGCCTTCTCTTACAAATAATGCTTCTTTCAGTTTAGACGGTGAATCACCGAATGTACTTTTTGACAGTAAGCTTTATTCCTTTGGACTTACGCTGAGTATTCCGATATTCCAGGGGTGGAAAATTGATAATAGTGTTCAATATGCCAAGATACAAGCAAAAAATTCGGAAATTGCATTATCAGATCTCGAAAGAGAAATAAAACTAAATATTCAGAAAATTTATCTGGACCTTCAGACCGCGGAGAAAAGGCTTGATGTAAGTCAGAAAAATGTTGATGCAGCAAGAGAGAATTTAAAAATTGAGGAAGAGAAATACTCACTCGGGTCCACAACATTGTTAAATGTTCTAATTGCAAACGCTGATTATGTTAATGCCCAAACAAATTTAATTAATTCAAGATTCGAGTATTTGAGATTAAAGGAAGAAATTAATTACTACTTAGGAATAATAGATTTTAAGAAGTTTGAATAATTCAGGAGTTGAAAATGGCGAATGGAAATAAAAAGAAATCAAAAAAGAAATTAATAATTTTTGGCGGAATTGGGGTTTTAATTCTGTTGCTTGTTATAGTTGTTATTGCTCAGGGCGGCAAGGAAGAAATCATTCCTGTAACAACTGAGAAAGTTCAAAAGAGAACTATTACTCAAACGGTGACAGCAACAGGAAATATCAACTCTGAATTCCAAGTTATTATTACTCCTGAAGTAACCGGAGAAATTGTTGCAATAGCTGTAAAAGACGGGGATTTTGTGAAAAAGGGTCAATTACTTTTCAAGATAAAAGCAGATACATATTTGGCAGCAAAAGAGAGAGCAGAGGCAAGTCTCCTCTCGGCAAAAGCTAGTTTAAGTATGTCCAAAGCCGAATTAGATAAGATAACCGCTGATTATAAAAGAGTTCAGGAAATGCATACCAAGAAACTTGCAAGCGATGCTGAATTAGAAACAGCAAAAAGTTCTTATCTCTCAGCACAAGCCAGATACGAATCCTCACTGGCAGGCGTTCAGCAAATGGAAGCTGCATTACGGGAAGCAAAAGAACAACTTAATAAAACTACGATCGTCTCACCAATGGATGGAACAGTTACCGCACTGAATGTTGAAGTAGGTGAAAGAGTTCTAGGCAGCGGTTTTACTCAAGGTACGAACGTTATGACAATTAGTGATCTGAAGAGCATGGAAGCAACTGTTGAAGTTGATGAGAATGATATTCCTAATGTAACACTCGGCGATACTGCAAGGGTCAAGGTGGATGCATTTGGAAATAAAATATTTGTTGGAATAGTTTCAGAGATAGGGAATAGTGCAATAACATCCGCCTTAGGGACCCAAGAACAGGTTGTTAATTTTCAGGTTAAAATAAGAATTTTAGATCAGGATAATAAACTACGACCTGGTATGTCATGTAATTCAACTATTGAAACTGAAACCAGACAGAATGTAATTTCAGTACCGATTCAAAGTGTAACTGCAAGAAGCGATTTTAAGGAAGAAGAATCAGATGACGGTGAGCTTAAAGTTGTAAATGGGAAAAAGAAACAGGAGGATGAAATCAAGGAATTGGTTTTTATAATCAAAGAAGGGAAAGCTGTTACAAAAAATGTTGAAACAGGTATTAGTGATGATAATTACATTGAGATAATCAAAGGACTTAATGGAGATGAAGAAGTTGTTTCTGGTAGTTACAAAGCAATTTCCAGAGAACTTAAAGAAGGATCGCTTGTAACTAAAGAGGATAAAAACAAGAAAAAATTTGAAAAATAAAACAGAATATTTCCAATGAATATCATCAACATAGAAAACATAAGCAAAGTATATCAAGTCGGGACAGAAGAAGTTCATGCTATCAGGGATATTAGTTTAAAGATTAATAAGAATGAATATGTTGCTATCATGGGACCTTCAGGATCTGGGAAATCGACACTTATGAACATGATAGGCTGTTTAGATACTCCTACCTCGGGAATATATGAGTTAAATGGTCTTAATGTTAGTCAGATGTCAGATAATGAGTTGGCAAAAGTCAGGAATAAAGAAATTGGATTTGTTTTTCAAACGTTCAATTTGCTGCCCAGATCTAATGCGCTTCATAATGTTGAACTTCCCTTAATCTATGCTGGTGCGTCATCTGGTGAACGAAGAAAAAAATCAAGGGAAGCTTTAGAAAAAGTTGGGCTTGGTGATAGAATACATCATAAGCCAAATGAACTATCTGGAGGACAACGTCAAAGAGTCGCGGTTGCTAGAGCTTTAGTTACAAATCCTTCGATTATTTTGGCTGACGAACCAACCGGAAACCTTGATTCTAAAACAGGGGAGGAAATAATGATACTTTTCAATGAGATTTACGAAAACGGCAATACAATAATTCTGGTTACCCACGAAGAATATATTGCTGAACATGCAGCAAGGATCATAAGAATAAAGGATGGTCTTATTGAATCTGATGAAAATGTAAGGAATCGATTTATTCCTCATAAGAATTAAAAAATAAGGTAATTAATAGTTAAGAAATGTTGAATTATTTTTATGAATTAAAAGAAGGACTGATGATTGCTCTCCGAGCAATAAGAGCTAATAAGGTCCGATCAATTTTAACGACGTTAGGCATCGTTATCGGAGTTTCATCAGTAGTGCTAATGTCGACTGCGATAAAGGGAATTGATAATTCATTTAAAGAGGGAATCAGTTCGCTTGGATCAGATGTTCTCTACATTGACAGATGGGAATGGTTCTCAAATACAGAGTGGTGGAAGATACGAAGACGACCAAATATTTCTTTTGATGAATATGAGCGATTCAAATCAATGGTTAAATTGCCTAATGCTGTGGCTCCAACATTGTGGACAGCGCAGACGGTCAAAAATGGAGAAATGGCCCTTGAGGGGATTTTCGTTACTGGTACAACTAGTGAATATATTAGAACTACTAATATGTCTTTTAGCTCCGGAAGATTTTTTTCAGAGATGGAAGGCCGTGCATCAAGATATGTTTGTGTCTTAGGTAGCGAAATAGCAACCAATCTGTTTTCCAGAGAAAATCCTATTGAGAAAACTGTGAAGATAGGGGGCTATGACTTTAAGGTTGCTGGAATACTTGAAAAACAAGGCAGTTTTATGCTAGGTGGTATGAATCCGGATAATCAAATTTATATTCCTATCGGAACCGTCCAAAAACATTTTATAACAACATTCGTAAGAAGTATAACAATCAATGTTCGTGCTGGTTCAACTGAACAATTATCTGAGGTTAAAGAAGAAGCTATTGGTGTGATGAGAAAAATTCGGGGACTAAGTCATTCGCAGGAAAACAATTTTTCAGTGAATCAGCAAGAAGGACTCACACAAAATTATGATAGTACAGTTGGTGTTATTCAGATCGCAGGGCTGTTCATCACAGGGTTATCACTATTTGTCGGGGCAATTGGTATTATGAATATAATGTTTGTGTCAGTCAAAGAAAGGACTAAAGAAATTGGTGTTAGAAAAGCTATTGGAGCTAAAAGAAGAACGATATTAACACAATTCTTATTGGAATCATCGATAATTTGCCTGCTCGGAGGTTTTATTGGATTGATAATAGCAGTAATTCTCAGTATGGTGGTTGATCAGTACCTGCCAACTTCGGTTCAGGTTGATGCAGTAATTATCGCCATCATGGTATCATTAATCACCGGTATTTTTGCCGGATTAGCGCCTGCATATAAAGCAGCTAAACTTGATCCGGTAGATGCATTGAGGTATGAATAACATGAGAATAAGTGAATCTTTTGCTTTGTCAATAACTTCTTTGGTGACCAATAAACTGCGTGCTTCTCTTACTATTTTGGGGATTGTCGTTGGTATATTTTCAATCATTCTTATCATGACTATACTTACCATGCTACAAAACACTATTGAGAGTGGTTTTTCAATGCTTGGGCAAAATACATTTCAGGTTCAGAAATATCCTGCTATACGGATGGGGGGACCACAAATGGGTAGAAAATACTGGAATCGAAAAGATATTACCATTGAGGATTTTTATAGATTGAAGGAATCTTTAACCGATGCAAAGTATGTAGCTGCTGAATTACATAGAGGCGGAAGATTGGTCAAATTCCAGAATAAAGAAACAAATCCGAATGTCTCTCTTGTCGGCATAACTCAGGAAGCAGTTAATACTAATGAATGGTTTGTGGAACAAGGAAGATCTATAACAAATACAGATGTTGATCGTGCAATGCCCTATATACTTCTTGGTCAGGATGTTGTTGACTTATTGTTTGAGAATGTTAATCCAATCGGACAAATTGTTAAAGTCGATAATCGTCCTTTAAGAGTAATAGGTATTATGGAACGAAAGGGACAAATGTTTGGCCAGTCCAGGGATAATATTATTGTCATCCCCATATCTGTTTTTATGAGTATGTATGGAAAAAAAGATCGTAGTGTCAATATTACTGTCATGTCTCATAGCAAAATGGATTATAATGAAGTTATCGAAGCTGCTACAGGTCATATGCGTACAATTAGGAAAGTTCCTCCCGGAGAAGAAAACGATTTTGAAATATTCAGTAATGAATCTCTGCTTGCAGAGATAAACAAAATAACAAAATATGTGGAAATTGGTGCTATGGTTGTCTCTTTTATAGCTTTGCTTGCCGCAGGTGTAGGTATTATGAATATTATGCTGGTGAGTGTTACCGAACGAACTCGTGAAATCGGTATTAGGAAGGCGGTTGGTGCCAAAAAATCAAGTATTCTAACTCAGTTTCTTTTTGAGGCGATTACTCTTTGTTTGGTAGGTGGCATTATAGGGATAATATTGGGAGTGGGGTTCGGTAATTTAGCAGGTAGTCTTCTTAAAGCCGAAGCAACGATTCCATTCGATTGGGTATTCATAGGTTTGGCAATATGTGTCCTGGTTGGAGTGATTTTCGGTACATATCCGGCATATAAAGCAGCCAATCTGGATCCGATTGAAGCTCTCAGATACGAGTAGATCCGAGATCTTTGAATAAATTCTCTTTATTCTGGTATTTTTTTAAGTAATAAATCTTTGTTTTTGTGCGGTTTCGTATTATCCAATTTAGCGTGATTTTCATCTTTTCAAGATCTTCGTCTGTCGGAAGATTATCCAATCGCAATGTTCCGCCAAAATAATCTTCCAGAGCATTCATAAACTCATGATCTTTTCCCGCTTTCGTATTTCTAACAAAAATTTTGCCTTCCAGTAATAGGATATAATCTTTTTTTTCTGGCATATCGCAAATTTCCATCAATACATTCGCACTGTTAATTGGTTCGGCTAGCAAAGCCGATTTGTGAACTTGCGATAAAATCAACTGAATAGTATCTTTAACCTCTGCAGCCTTTTCAAATTTCAACTCGTCGGAATAACGCCTCATTTTCTCCAGAAGGCGGTTTAATGCAAATTGGTTTTCACCGAATATAAATCCATACAATAGGCTTAGTTCATTTGCATAAAGTGAAACTCCATTATTTACACAAGGAGCTGTACATCTTTCTATATCAGCTAGTAAACATTGTCTTTTTCTTGAAAATTCTTTATCACTGCATTCTCTCAGCATAAATGCACTGTCAATTATTCGTAACACTTCTTCTGCTTTTTTCCTCGATACAAAAACACCAAAATAATCATTCCCATCAAAATCAAAATAGTTTATTAATTCAACCCTTGGAAAGGGTGTCTCATTGCTTATCCTTAAGAAATATTTATCATTGTACTTCTTAAGTTGAACATTCAAACGTGGGTTTACAACCTTAATAAGTTCAGCTTCTAGCAGCAAAGCCGTTAATTCTGAGTTTGTTTCCTCAATCTTTAAACTTTGCGCTTGTTTTACAATTTTTTTTGACTTCGTTGATGAATTAGGAGAGAAGTACGATTTGACCCTGTCCTTAAGCGATTTAGCTTTTCCGATATAAATTATCCGGTTTTTGGAATTTAGAAAATAGTAAACCCCCGGACTTTTGGGTAGTGAGTGCACATCATTTAATAAATCTGGTTTTATAACAATTTTTGATACCGACTTGCTTTGTGAATATTGATAATTTAATAACTCATCGACATGTGTTATTCCTTCCCCGCTTAATTCCTTCAAAAGCTTCACCATTATGAATGCTGTGGTCTTTGCGTCGGACAGTGCTCTGTGTGCACTGGGATTTTTTATATTAAGATGATTTGCTAGGTTTCCCAGTGACCTGCTTTTGAGTTCAGGATAAAGTCGCTTTGCAAGTCTTAATGTGCATAATTGATGAGGCTTAAAATAATCAAGACCTACTCTCTGAAATTCTTTTCTTAAGAAGCCATAATCAAATGCTAGATTATGACCAGTGACTATTGTACCTTCAAGAAAATCCAAAATGTGTCGGTAAATATCTTCCCACATTGGAGCATCGTCCACATCTCTGTTGGATATACCGGTTAGTTGTGTGATAAAAGGCGGGATATATCTGCATGGATTTACAAACGTTGAAAAGGTATCGGTAATTTTACTATTTTTAACTTTAACTATTCCGATTTCTATTATGCTATTCGTATACGGAGAAATTCCCGTTGTTTCAACGTCAAGTACTGAGAACGTGGCATCACTGATTTTTAATTTTAAGAGTTCCGAATAACCCATAATAAAAAATCCCCTTTCCAGGGGATTAGAAAATTATTTAGCGTAACTGATTTTTCTAACTTCCCGGATAACTGTAACTTTTATTTGTCCCGGGTACTCCATTTCCTGTTCAATTTTTTGTGCGATCTCACGGGAAAGTTTATCTGCTATAATGTCATCAATTTTTTCATGCTCCACTACCACTCTTACTTCTCGGCCTGCTTGAATAGCGTAGGTCTTCGCAACTCCCTGAAAAGACCTGGCGAGTGTTTCTAGTGTCTCCAGTCTCTTAACATAACCCTCTATTGGTTCTCTTCGGGCTCCCGGACGAGCACCGCTTATTGCGTCAGCTGCTTGTACAAGCACAGCAATAGGATGCTCCATATCCATATCTTCGTGATGGGATCCAATAGCATTTACCACGATTCCCGGTTCCTTGTATTTCTTTGCAATCTCATACCCGATAAGCGCGTGAGGACCTTCGAAATCTTTGTCTAATACTTTACCAATATCGTGTAACAATCCTGACCGTTTTGCTATTACTGGTTCTATTCCCAGTTCTGCTGCTAAGATTCCTGTTAGGTAGGCAACTTCAACTGAGTGTTGTAGCAGATTCTGACCATAACTTGATCGGTATTTCATCTTTCCAATCAGTCTTACTAATTCCGGATGCATACCATGAATACCAAGCCTCATCAGAGTATTTTCCCCCTCCTTAAAAATATCCTCCTCAAGTTCCTGTCGAACCTTTTCAACAATCTCTTCAATTCTTGCAGGGTGAATTCTGCCGTCAGCAATTAGTCGTTCAAGAGAAACTCTTGCTACTTCGCGCCTGAATTGATCAAATGATGAAAGTATTACAGCCTCAGGTGTGTCATCCACTATCACATCAACGCCCGTTGCGCTCTCAAAGGAACGGATATTTCTCCCTTCCTTGCCAATAATTCTTCCCTTTAACTCATCATTTTGGATTTGCACTACAGAGACTGTTGTCTCCACTGCATAATCCGCAGCAGTTCGTTGTATAGCTTGGACAATTGCCTTCTGTGCCTCTTTTTTTGCGTCCTTTTTTGAAGTCTCGTAAATTTCTTTAACAACTTTTGTTACATCTACCTGCGCAGCTTGAACCATTGACTCCATAAGCATTTTTTTGGCTTCATCAGCTGTTAATCCGGATATTTTCTCCAGTCTTGTGTTTGTTTCCCCTTCGATCTTTTCAACTTCTTTAAGCCTCATATCCAGGTTCTTTTTGAAATTGTTGAGTTCAATTTCTCTTTGTTTATTCTCTTTTTCCTTTTTTACTGCCAGGTCTAATTTTTTATCAACGTTTTCCTCCCGATTTGAAATCAGTTTTTCATGCGCTGCTAATTTCTGCTTCTTCTGATTTACATCATTATCAAACTCAACTTTTTTCTTAAACCATTCGTCCTTTGCCTCAAGAATTTTTTCCCGCTTAATATTTGCTGCTTCCTTATTAGCATCATTTATTATAGATTTGGCTCTTTCTTCAGCGGCAGCGATACTCTTTTTTCCTACTCTGGAATTGAACATCCAACCCAGGTAGAAAAAGAGCGCAACAAGAAAAATGATCATTGGTATTAATAGAACAAGATCCATTCAGCCTCCAATTAATCCCTTAAAAAGGGGAGTTATTAAAATCCGCATCTGCCGGCCAATGCAAACAGGGATAAAACCCAAGATTGCACGGTGGGAAATTTCCCGATTGCTTCTTGCTTCCACTGTCACTTATGTGATTTCCACCTAAGTGGAAATGAGGCCTGCCTTAGGCATCGAAAGTCAATTTCCCATAAAGATATAAGTTAGTTATATATGTTTTTTGACCGACAGTGCGGTAATTATTTTGAGTGGATACGAAAATCTGGCAGAGGTTAATCGAGTAACTGAGAATTATTTAAAAGTATCTTTATTCTTTTCATTTTATCATTAGCTTGAATAAAGAACTCTTTACTTCTGTTCTTTTCCAAAAAGAAATCATATGCAATGTTAAGTGCTGCTATTACCGCAATCGTATGGGTTGGCTGGTCTTTAAGTTCATTCTTCGTATCATCCATCATTTTATTAACGTATGCAGCCAGCTCTCTTGCGATATCCTCATCATCAACCAGTAGTGAATACTCCCGGTCGAATATTTTAACTTTTAACTTCTTTTTTCCTGACATTATTTCGTTTCCACAATAATTTTACAACTTGGAAAGGTAGTTATCTATCTTCCCAATTGTAGATGAAATTTTTTCCTTAAGAGCAATTCGTATTTCCTCTGGAATCACTTCTTTATTGTCTGTACTGCTCTCTTCGGTAGAATTCATAAATTCAGTCTCAGGTGAACTTATCTGACTTCTCAATGCCTCATTTTCAGCCTGTAAGTTCTTTAACTGATCTTGTAAGAGGTTATTCTGTTTAAGCAGCTCGTTGAAACGGGATGTTAAAACTTCAACCTGAGTCTCCAGGAAATCCAGGTCAATCAACAACGATGCATACTTATTTGAATTCGGCATTTAATTACCTCTTAATACAGCATTAAAATTACTTTTTATCTTTTCAATCAGACCAAAGAAATCTGCATCAATCTCTTCGTCTTTTAGTGTCCTGTTAAAATCGTAATAAACTAGATTAAATGCAAGACTCCTTTTTCCGCTCCCCATCGATTCATTCTTATACAAATCAAACAAACTAATCTCCTTAAGAAGTTCCGAAGACGATTTTTTTATAAAATCATTTATCTCGCTGTATTTTACCTTATCATCGAAAATAAAGGCAAAATCCTTCTGAATTTTAGGAAATCTTAAGAGATCCTTAAACTTTGGAAATGGTCTTTGCACTGATTTTAATTCTGAAAGCGAAAGTTCAAAACAATACACTTCCTGGTTTATTCCATACTCTTTAAGAACATTCTTGCTTATTGATCCACCAAACCCTATCGGATGAGTTTTGCCGTCTTTCTGGACAGTCAGCTCGCATGATAAATCAAAAAGATTATTCTGGGTCGAATAATAGGAATATGAAACGAAATTATCAAGTAAAAAATTCGAAACTATTAAGTTGAGTATACTTTTTATGTCAAAAAAATCAAATTTTCGTGGTTTTGTTAGCCATTCTTCCTGGTTTGCCTCTCCTGTAATAAGGAAAAGTGCTTTTTTATCTTCTGTGAAATCACTGAAAGTCGCAGGCTTAGGATTTACAAGATTAAAAACTGAACCAATTTCAAACAAACGCAAATTCTTTTCACTTACATTAATATTTTTTGCAGTCATCTCAATCGCTCCCGGGATCAGGGATGTCCTCAACCGGGATAGCTCAATGCTCTGGGGGTTAAGCATTGTTATCGGTTTACCATAAAGTGCCGCGGTTTTTTCACTCAGCAACGTATTCCCGTATGCTTCATTAAAACCAAGTCCCACAAAAATGTTCCTCAATCTCGAAGCTAATATCGTATCATCATTTTTCTTTTCTAACGAAATTGCGATTCTCTCTACTGGGGGTATAAAACCGTAACCGTATATCCTGGCGATTTCTTCAATTAGATCTATTTCTCGTTCACAGTCTGGTCGGAAAAGGGGAGAGTTTACTATAAACTTATCCTCTTTCTTTTCCGTTATTGAAAAACCTAGTGAAGTAAGTATTTTTTCAATTTTATCAGTTTCAATACTGTAACCCAAAATCCTTTCAACCTGACTTAATCTTAACGTTATCTGAGGTTCTGATATTTTCTCGGGATAAATATCTATATGTCCCTCAACAACAGTTCCTCCTGTTAAAGATGCTATTAACTCTGCTGCTCTTTCAGCAGCTTCAAGTGTTATCGAAGGGTTACATCCTCTTTCAAATCTATAGGAAGAATCAGTTGAAAGTCCAAGCATTTTGGAGGATTTCCTTATCGATGATGGATTGAAATACGCACTCTCGATTAGAATGTTCTTCGTAATTTCAGTAACTTCAGAGTTTTCCCCACCCATTATTCCCGCAATAGCAACTGGTTTTATCCCATCGCAGATAAGTAAAGTCTCAGGATCAATTTTTCTCTCCTTCGAATCAAGCGTTATAAATGATTCAGTACTTCCGGCTTTCCTTACAATTATTTTACTTCCGCTTAGATGCGTCATATCGAATGCATGTAGAGGTTGTCCAAGTTCCATGAGTATAAAATTTGTTACATCCACAACATTATTGATCGGCCTTAAACCCACCGCCTTTATTTTATCTTTGAGCCAGTCGGGGGAATCTTTCACTGTAACATTCTGAACGATCTTAGCAGAATACCGGGGGGCCAGTTCTGGATTCTTTATCTCTATGCTGAAAATGGAAGAAGCTGCATTTGAATTGGATAAAGTTGGAAAGCTTGGTAGATTAAGCTCTCTGTCGAAAATTGCAGCAAGATCACGCGCAACTCCTGTATGAGAAAGTGCATCGGGACGGTTTGGTGTTATTCCAACTTCAAAAATAATATCATTTAGTTTCAAGGCCTCAGTTATTGGCGTCCCCTCCACGCTATCTTCCGATAGCACCATAATTCCCGAATGATCGTTACTTATCATTAACTCGGCTTCCGAACACAACATCCCAAATGATTCCACCCCTCTTATTTTAGCTTTCGAAAGCTTGAAATTATTTTGTGGAACCACCGCTCCCATTTTCCCCAAAACAACTTTTTGATTTGCTGCAACATTTGGTGCCCCGCAAATTATCTGCAATGTCTCTTTTCCGTCAAAAACTTTGCACAGAGTTAGCTTATCCGCATTAGGATGCCGCCCGGCTTCAACAACCTTCGCAACAACAAAGCCTTTATATATCTCGTTCTGATTCTCAAAACTTTCAACCTCCAGTCCGCACATCGTTAGTGTCGTTTCGATTTCTCCGAAAGATATGCCTGTGAGATCAACGTATTCTTTTAGCCAATTTAGTGATATCTTCAATTTTTTGCTCCGGTTAAAATAAGAAAATTATTTGAGTGCGGGGAACTGCTTTAGGAATCTGACATCGTTCTCAAAAAAGATCCTTATATCAGTAATATTATATTTTAGTAATGCTATTCTTTCTATACCCATTCCAAATGCATATCCGGAATATACATCCGGATCCAGATTAACTGATTTGAAGACATTCGGATCCACCATTCCGCATCCAAGTATCTCTAGCCATCCGCTGTGCTTGCAGATTCTGCATCCTTCTCCCTTACAGATAAAACATGTTATATCCATTTCAGCTGAAGGTTCCGTGAAAGGGAAGTAGCTTGCCCTGAAACGGAATTTAATATCTGAACCGTAAAACTGCTTTGCAAATGCAACCAGTGTCCCCTTTAATTCTGCAAACGTTACTTTATGGTCAACAAATATTCCGTCAATTTGATGGAATTGATAATGGCTCCTTGTCGAAACCGCCTCGTTCCTGAACACTTTCCCTGGCATTATTGCTCTCACTGGGGGGGCTTGCTTCTCCATTATTCTTATCTGTACCGGCGTTGTATGTGTTCTTAAAAGGAAAGTATCATTTATGAAAAATGTGTCTTGCATATCTCTGGCAGGATGATCCGGAGCAAAGTTCAATGCTTCAAAATTATAATAGTCAGACTCTATCTCTGGCCCTTCATAAACACCAAACCCCAAAGTCTTGAAAATATCTGTTATCTCCTCCATAGTTTGTGTAATTATATGCTTTGAGCCTAAAGGAAGAGCTCGTGCCGGTAATGATAAATCTATCGTTTCTTTGGAAGAACTTCCTGCTGAATCAATTCGCTCCTTTATCTCCTTAAATGAACTCTCAACAAAATTTTTGAGCAAATTGAGTTCTTTTCCTATAGCCGGTTTATCCTCCTTCGCTACGTTTTTTAGGTCAGATAATAATGCCGGTAACAAACCGTTTTTTGAAAGATACTTGATCCTCAAAATCTCTAGTGCTTTTGTATCGCTTACGGAAGCTGATTCGGTTATAAAAGAATTTTTTATTGATAAGATACGTTCATTCATGTGATGCCCGTCTGGATGGATTTATAGAAAAGAAATGCCCCCCACTTCTTCTTGAAGTGAGGGGATGGAATTAATTTTGTACATAGGTTACTAAATCAGAAAAGCTCTTTGGATTCTCAACTGCTAATGCAGCAAGGACTTTTCGATTTATCTTTACACCCTTTGCATCAAGTAGGTGTATTAATTTCGAGTATGTTAATCCATACTGACGTGCTGCAGCATTGATTCTTACTATCCATAGCGATCTGAACGTCCTCTTTTTTAGTTTTCTGTCACGATATGCATGTACTAGGCCTTTTTCAACTGAATTCTTTGCTACTGTCCATACATTTCCACGAGCGCCCCAATAGCCTTTGGCTCTTTTGAGGACTTTTTTTCGTCTTGCTCGTGATGCAACTTTGTTTTTTGATCTTGGCATATTTCCTCCTTTATCCCAGCATTATATTTACACGTTTGAAATCTTGCTCCGATATTAATGTCGTCTGTCGGAGTTTTCTTTTCCTTTTGGTGCTCTTGGAGGTCAATATATGACTTTTATACGCTTTCTTGCGTTTTATAAGACCTGATGCAGTTACTTTGAACGTTTTTGAAGCACCACGGTTACTTTTCATTTTTGGCATAGCTTTACCTTATTTTTTTTTAGTTTTTGTTTTTAATGGAACCACTATTATATTCATGTTTCGTCCCTCCATTTTCATAGGACTTTCTATTTTTGCAATATCCTTTATTCTTTCTATAAATCTGTTCAATATATCTTCACCAAGATTCGTGTATGCCATCTCCCGTCCCTTAAACAGAACTGCGGCTTTCACTTTATGACCTTCCTCCAAAAAAGAAATTGCATGTTTAGTCTTAAATTCAAAATCATGAACGTCTGTATTCGGATGAAATCGGATTTCTTTTAACAAAGAGATAAATTGATTCTTCTTCTGTGTCTTGTCTCTCTTTTGCTGTTCATACTTGAATTTTCCAAAATTAATAATTTTGCAGACTGGGGGATCAGCCTTCGGAGCGATCTCTACTAAATCTAGATTTCGTTCATTTGCAAGTCTTAACCCGTCTTTTACTAGAAAGATACCTAATTGTGTACCATCCTGATCAATCACCCTTACCTTCGGTGATTTGATTTCTTCATTTACGCGAATTTCATCTACTTGGGAGATTTAACACCTCTTCTTTTGTTGTTAAATTTTATTCTTAATTTCTTCTTTTAATTGAGCCAAAAAGCCCTCCATCTGGAATGTTCCCAGATCTCCAACTTTATGCTTCCTTACCGAAATAGCTGAGGAATTCATTTCCTTCTCTCCTACAATCACCATATATGGTGTCTTCTGAGATTCCCAGTCACGGATCTTAAAGCCTATCTTCTCATTCCTCTTGTCTGTTTCACTTCTTATATCATTTTTCAATAGTTCATCATTTATTTTTTCTGCATATTCAAAGTAATTCTGCGATACCGGGATAACAGCCACTTGTACTGGTGATAACCAAAGTGGGAAGGCTCCCGCATAATGCTCAATCAATACACCGAAAAATCTTTCCAATGAACCCAGCAGTGCCCTGTGAATCATATATGGACGATGTTCCTTCCCATCCTCGCCTATGAAAGTCAGTCCGAATCTTTCAGGCAGATTGAAATCAAACTGTATGGTGCTCAACTGCCATTCACGCCGTAATGCATCCTTGATTTTTATATCAATTTTAGGACCGTAAAAAGCTCCGCCTCCTTCATCAAGTACATAAGGAGTGTTCTCTTTCTCAAGCGCTGTAATTAATGATTTGGTAGCGCTTTCCCATTCTTCATCATGTCCTTCAATAGCTTTTTCCGGCTTTGTGGCAATATAAAAATTCATATCGCTGAAACCGAATGAAGTCAGCATATGCTTGCAAAATCTCACCGTACGTATAATCTCCGACTCCATCTGATCCGGAGTGCAGAATATATGCGCATCATCTTGAGTGAATCCTCTCACCCTTAATAATCCGTGGAGTACTCCGCTCTTTTCATATCTGTACACTGTCCCTAACTCAGCCCATCTCAATGGAAGATCTCGGTATGAGTATAGTTTCGTCTGATAAATCAAAATATGGAAAGGGCAATTCATCGGTTTGATATAGTAATCATTCTCATCAATCGACATCTTGGAATACATATTTTCTTTGTAATTTACCAGATGTCCCGATGTTTCCCATAACCAGCTTTTACCCATATGCGGCGAGAACAATAACTCATATCCATTCCTTAAATGTTCCTGACGCCAGAATTCTTCAATAATATACCTTATTCTTGCTCCCTTTGGATGCCAGTATATCAATCCTGCACCGGCTTCATCATGTATACTGAAAAGATCCAGTGCTTTGCCGATCTTTCTGTGATCTCGTTTCTTCGCCTCTTCAAGAAATGCTATATGATCATCAAGCATCTTCTTCTTTGGAAATGAAATTCCGTAAATTCGTTGTAACTGTTTGTTCTTCTCATCCCCTCTCCAGTAAGACCCGGATACCGAAAGCAACTTGACAAACTTGATCTTGCTCGTATCGGGTATATGAGGTCCGGTACAAAGATCAGTAAAAGAACCTTCCCTATAAATAGATATAACTGCATCATCCGGTAATTCACTCAGAATTTCCAATTTGTAATTATCCCCAACCTTTGTAAAGAAATCAATAGCCTCGGTTTTTGGAAGTACTACCCGGTTAAAAGGATTTGCATTTCCTGCCAACTCAAGCATTTTATCTTCAATTGACTTAAGATCTTCTTCACTCAGTTTATGTTCAATGTCAATATCATAATAAAATCCGGACTCAACTGCAGGACCCACACCAAACTTTGCTCCTGGATAAAGTTCGGTTATGGCATGTGCCATTAAGTGTGATGTCGAATGCCAGTACGTCTCCCGTCCTTCAGACTCATCGAATGTGAAGAATTTAACTGATGCGTTTTTATGAATGTTGGAGGAAAGATCAACAAGAACCCCATCAAGTGTCGCCACTAAGGCGGACTCTCCAAGGCGCTGTGAAATTGAACGGGCTACTTCCATTAAGGTCGTTCCCGCTGAATACGGTTTACTGTTCCCGTCAGGGAATGTTATTTCTATACTTTTCATTATCTCGAAATTTTATAAAAAACCGGAGTAAACTCCGGTCAATGCATTTGTGGGTTCTATAGGATTCGAACCTATGACCTTCTGCACGTCAAGCAGACGCTCTAACCAAACTGAGCTAAGAACCCCAGTTTGTAGTACCGAGGGCCGGACTCGAACCGGCACGGGTGAAACCACCCACAGGATTTTAAGTCCTGTGCGTCTACCAATTCCGCCACCCCGGCGAAACTCAAAAAAATAAGAATACAAATATAGATAAAAACTTATGAATTGCAAAGAAAAAATTATTTCGGAATGTCCCCCTCTGGCAAATAATGCAGTATAATAGCCTCCCAAAGTGTTTGACTTAACTTGATCCTGGTTTCCATTATATTAACGTAGTCCTTATTTTCTCATCTGAAGGAAATATGGTTTGAGTAAATATAAAATTAACCTTCCACCCCCCCCCGAAAAATTCCCCCTAACATTTCATCCTTTCTCAAAATACTTTCCAAACTATCACACAAAACTCGAAACATTTAACTCCCATAAAAACCCCAAAACATTCAAATTTTGCTATAGCTCAACCTCTTCTTTCCCATCTCCTATCGTTGTGAATACGTACTGAATACGTACTGAATACGTACTGAATACGTACTGAATACGTAGTGAATACGTACTAACATGGACTAGACTCCCTTTAGAAAATCCCTCTATTTTGACCTGTTTTTACTTCCTTTCTCGTCTTTTCCAAAAATCCATTCAAATTTTAAGGTTTTATACATTCAAAGAACGGCTTCAAAGTCCAAAGCTCCAAACTCGCCCTGTTTTTCAACAAATTTCAAATTAATCACCTTCTTAACTTGGAAATTCGTCGATTCCTACTTAACTAATGTTATCTTTCTTCATCCTGGATCAGAACTTATCGGATTGATCCAATCACCAAACAATTACAAAAAATAGGATATTTTTAGTAATTTATGATTGGGAAAATTATAAAAATTTTGGTATTTTTGTAAGTTATGACAAAATTAATTATTGCAATTGATGGGCCTGCTGGTTCAGGGAAAAGTACAACTGCTAAACTCGTCGCAAAACGGCTGAATTATACCTATATTGATACCGGAGCTATGTATCGCGCAGTTACCTTTCTTGCTCTCGAAAAAGGTATTATAGATTCCCCGGATGAAATTAGCAGTATGACCAAAAACCTTTCAATTGAACTCGTCCCATCTGAATCTGGTGCCCGCATTTTTGTGGACAAAAGGGAATTGACTGAGGAAATTCGCTCTTTGACCGTTAACAAACGCGTTAGCGATGTCGCTGCAATTAAAGATGTTAGAAAAGAACTCGTCATAAAACAACAAGCGATGGGAAAAGCTGGTGGTGTTGTAATGGAGGGACGGGATATCGGCTCCGTAGTTTTTCCTGATGCAGATATTAAAGTTTTTTTAACTGCATATATTGACCGAAGAGCTGAACGGCGCCTCAAAGAATTTACTGAAAAAGGTAAGAATTTTTCTATTGATGAAATTAAAGAAAATCTTATTAACAGAGATAAAATAGACTCAAGCAGGGAAACTAGTCCCCTGAAAAAAACAGAAGAATATACGGAAGTGGACACAACCGAAATGACTATAGATCAACAGGTCGAAGCTATTGTTAATAAAGCTCGCGAACTAATAGAACTTAGAAAGGTTAAATAGTTGTTTATATTAAATAACTATTAAGAGATAAGTAATTGAAAGTAATAATTGATAAAGGTGCAGGTTTTTGTTGGGGTGTTGTTCGTGCCGTAGATTTCGCTCAGAACGAACTTAAAACATCTCCGAAAGTTTATTCCCTTGGCGATATTATTCATAATACCGCCGAAGTTAAAAGATTGAACGCTCTTGGTCTTGAAACTGTTACTGTCGCCGATTTTCCTAAACTCGAAAAAGGTAGTAAAATCCTTATTCGCGCTCACGGTGAACCTCCATCTACCTATAGCGAGGCTTTGAAATACGGACTCGAAATTATTGATGCTACCTGTCCGGTTGTTACTAAAGTTCAGGAAAGAATAAGGAAATTTCATCTTAAGGGATTCCAGATCCTTATTTTCGGAAAGAAAGACCATGCCGAGGTTATTGGTCTTAAAGGTGTCACTAACGGCGACGCAAAAATAATTAAAAACCTTGAGGAAGCTCTCCAGGTTACTGACTTCTCCAAGCCTACTGTCCTCTTTAGTCAAACCACTATGGATAAGTCTGACTTTGCTGTTATCGCAGCTAAACTTCGGGAGAAAATTCAAGAGTTTGTCGTTGATACCATGGAAAATCAAGCAGCGGAATTCCACGCTAAAGACACTATCTGCGGACAGGTGAGTGGTAGGGAAAAGAAACTCCGCGAATTTGCACAAACCATGGATGTAATAGTTTTTGCTGCTGGCAAAAAAAGTAGTAATGGAAAAGTTCTTTTCAATATTTGTAAGGAAGAAAACCCCCGGACATATTTCATCGAGGAAAAAAACGAACTGCAAAAAGAATGGTTCGAGGGAGTGCAGTCTATTGGCATTACTGGTGCTACTTCAACTCCTCACTGGCTTATGTCAGATATAAAAAATGAAATTGAGTTGAATTATTTGCAAACTGAAGTTTTTTAAGCTGTAATTAATCACTAATGTTAAATTAATTTTTTTCTGCTTTATCGGTTTAACAGCTTGGCCGCTAATTCAGAATTGTTTTTAGGAGGACATTAATGTCTGATGAGTTAAATAAATTTGATCCGAATTCTATGCAGAATGATTATGAGAAATCTAAAAAATTCTTAGTAGATGAGGATTATTCTTTTGAAGAATTCTCTGCCCTTTCCCGTCTCTATTCCGAATCTTTTCGCGATGTCAAACAAGGCGAAGTTATTAAAGGAAGAATCGTTCGGGTTGTGGGGGATATGGTTATTGTCGATATAGGCTTCAAATCTGAAGGGACTCTCCCAAAAGATGAATTCATGAGCCAACAGGAAATGGCTATCGGTAACGAAATCGAAGTCGTTCTTGAGAGTGTTGAAGATCAGGAAGGTAATCTCGTTTTAAGTAAGAAACGCGCCGACTTCTTAAGAATTTGGGAAAAAGTTCTCAAAGCTTCCAAAGATGGCGAGATCTTACCTGGCAAGATCGTTCGTAGAATTAAAGGTGGTATGGTCGTTGATTTAATGGGTATGGAAGCCTTCTTACCCGGTTCGCAGATTGATGTTAGACCTATTAGAGATTTCGATATCTTTGTCGGTCGTGACATGGATTTCAAGGTCGTTAAAGTTAATGAAGTTACCGAAAATGTTGTCGTTTCTCACAAAGTTTTAGTCGAAGAAGAAATGGCAGATCAGAGAAAAGCTATCCTCGATAAACTCGAGAAAGGTCAGATTCTCGAAGGCGTTGTTAAAGCAGTTACTGACTTCGGTGTCTTCGTTGATCTTGGTGGTGTCGATGGATTAATACATATTACCGACCTTAGCTGGGGCAGAATTAATCATCCTAACGAAGTCGTCAAACTTGACGAAGTTATTAACGTCGTTGTGACCGATTTCGATGAGGAGAAAAAGAGAATATCCCTCAGTCTTAAGAAATTATTGCCTCATCCTTGGGAAACCATTGAAGAGAAATTCAAAATTGGTGATAAAGTTACCGGCAAAGTTGTTAGCCTTACTGATTACGGCGCATTTATCGAAATCGAAAAAGGCATTGAAGGATTGATTCATAACAGTGAAATGAGCTGGACTCAGCATATTAAGCATCCTTCTCAGGTCGTTTCTATGGGGCAGGTTGTCGAAGCTGTTATTCTTAGTCTCGACAAGGACGAAAAGAAGATCAGCCTTGGTATCAAACAGCTTGAACCGGATCCTTGGCAGGAACTTATGCAGAAATATCCTCTCGGCTCCCGCCACACCGGTATCGCAAGAAATCTTACTAACTTTGGCGTCTTCCTTGAACTTGAACCCGGCGTCGATGGATTGGTTCACATCAGTGATCTCTCATGGACTAAGAAAATCCGTCATCCCGGCGAAGTTGTTAAAAAAGGTGAACGCATGGAAGTTACTGTTCTTGGCGTTGATGTTGAACAGAGAAAGATTTCCCTCGGGCATAAACAGATTCAGGACAATCCTTGGGATAATTTCGAAAACGTTTACGCTAACGGAATCGAAACTAAAAGTAAGGTTGTCAGAATAATTGAAAAAGGACTCATTGCTGAACTTCCGCTTGGAGTTGACGGCTTTGTTCCTTCTACTCATCTGTCACCCGGTAAGATTAAAAACTTATCTATGCACTTCCCGATAGATAGCGATCTTATGCTCGAAGTTATTGAGTTCGATAAAGAGAACAAGAAAATTGTCCTCAGCTCAATCGTTTACCTCCAGGATAAAAGTGAAGAAGAGATCCAGAACTACATTTCCTCGCATAAACTCGAGAAAGTCTCAGTTGAAGATATCATGAAGGCTGAAGCTACACCGGTTCAACCTGCTGATTATCCAAACTTTGATATTCCTGTAGATTCTCCGAATCAACCTCTTCCCCCTGCAGAACAACCAAAAAAAGAAAATCTTGAATAAACCCCCTTATCCCCCCTCATTTTGAGGGGGGACTTTTTCTCATGAAAGCTGCTTTTCACACTCTCGGATGTAAACTTAATTTCGCTGAAACCGGTGCTATCAGCAAACAATTCAAATCTCATGATTTTGAAATTGTCAGTTTCGATACGCCGGCAGATGTCTGCGTTATCAATACTTGCACAGTTACAGATTCTGCAAACAAAGAATGTCGCCAGGTTATCAGAAGAGCACTTAGAAAAAACCCCTACGCTTATATTATTGTTACCGGTTGCTATGCACAGCTCAAACCCCAGGAAATTGCAAGTATCGGGGGAGTAGATCTTGTCCTGGGCAGCAATGAAAAATTCAATTTATTCGATTTTAAGAGTTCCTTTATTAAAGAAAGTCTTCCATCAGTCTTTGTGACTCCTTCAGATGAAATTAACAGCTTTGGGTCACCATTTTCTGATGCACCCGAACTATCCGGATCAGATGAAAGAACCCGCGCTTTCTTTAAAGTACAGGATGGTTGCGATTATAAATGTGCTTTTTGCACTATTCCAAAAGCTCGCGGTAAAAGCAGAAGTCTTCCTCCTGATGAACTGATTACCCAGTTCAATCGCCTCATAAAAATGGGTTATAAAGAGATAGTCCTTACAGGTGTTAATATCGGGGATTACGGTAAGCATTTTGATAAGAATCTCTACGATCTTCTCATCCTTATGACTAAGCAGGATGGGGATTTTAGGATTAGGATTAGTTCAATCGAACCAAACCTCCTTACCGATCAAATTATTGCTCTTGCAAAAGAAAATAGCAAAATATGTAATCATTTTCATATTCCGCTTCAAAGTGGTTCGGACAAGATTCTGAAACTGATGCACAGAAGATATCTTAGCAGCGATTATTCTGATCTTATTCATAAACTGGTTAATAAAATTCCTGATGTTGCTATAGGTGTGGATGTTATTACTGGGTTACCGGGTGAAACCTATGATGACTTTATTGAATCATATAATTTTATTAAAGAACTCCCTGTTGCTTATCTCCACGCTTTTACTTATTCTGAAAGGGAGGATACTAAGGCTGCCTCAATGGCGGATAGCGTTCCTCCGGCTGAGCGGAAAAAACGGACTAATATGCTTCGTATTCTTAGCGAGAAAAAGAAAAATCTGTTTTACTCTAAAATGATTGGTAAGCAAGTTAAAGTTCTTTATGAATCTGAACACCGTGATGGGGATACAAAATATATAAAGGGTTTCTCCTCAAACTATATTCGTGTTAAACGGTTGTACGAATCAGGTCTTGAAAACACTTTCGACCATGTAAAACTCGAATATGTTGATTCTGGTGAATACCTGATTACAAAAACAGATTTGGGGATAAAAAATTCAGTTGAAACCTAAGCAATTTATTTGTTAAGTTTAAAATAAAAAAATGAAAAATTTCGTAATTATAATTTTTATCTTGTCCGGAAGTCTTTTTGCACAGACAACTTCTTTAATGAAGTTGAAATCGGAGTTCAATTATTCAAATTCCACGGAATTAGTGAAAAATTTGAGTAACTCCTTGGAAATTAAGTCACAAAAGAAAAATCCGGCCCTGGCAATACTTTTTAGTATGCTGCTTCCCGGTATGGGGGAACTGTATGGTGGTAATTATCAATCCGGTCAATATTTTACTATCGCAGAAGCTGCATTCTTAGGAGTTTACGTTGGAATGAATTTTTATGGCGATTGGAAAAAGGATAACTACGAAACTTTTGCCGGAAGTGCTGCGGGAGTTGATCTGAAAGGTAAAAATGAAGATTACTTCGGTAGAATCGGTGAGTATAAAGATATTGAACAATATAATAATATTAAAGCTCTTAATCGGGAATTTAATAAAATGTATGACCCGGCTGTTTTTTACTGGCAGTGGAAAAATGACGAGGATAGGAAAAACTACAGAGATATGTGGCTCTCAAGCCGGCATGCTTATAATAACTTGAGATTTGTTGTTGGGGCAATGCTTCTGAACAGACTTACTAGTGCTATCAATGCGGTTCGGGTTGTTACTGCTTATAATAAATCTCTTGAAAGCTCTGATCAAACTGGCTTGTATTTTAACGCAAATCCTGACCCAAATGCCGTAAGTTCAATTACAGTAAACTTTTTTACCGCGTTTTGATTAATTACACCAAACAGCTAAAAAGAATAGTTGTAATATGGTTATATTTGGAGTAAAGATTAATATTTTTAGTGGAAAACTACAGTAATTTAAGCGAACGTGAAAAGGAGATTCTGAGGTGCATTATCCAGCAGTTTATTCTGACAGCTGCACCTGTTGGTTCCAGGAATATCTCAAAAAGATATGATATCGGTCTGTCACCTGCGAGCATTCGGAATATTATGGCCGATCTCGAGGAACAGGGTTTTATCAACCATCCCCACACTTCTGCCGGAAGGGTCCCTACTGATAAAGGCTATCGCTTCTATGTGGATACTTTAACTGAATTTAAAAGAATTGAAGAACACGAAAAAAATAAGATTAATAAAGAATTTAGCCTCGCCGAAAAAGAGACTGATGAATTGCTTACTATAGCTTCTAAATTACTTAGCAGCATCACTAATAACGTCGCTTGTGTTCTCTATCCCAATCTCGATAGCGGTGTCCTTGATAGAATTCAAATTGTGCAGCTTTCCTCTGAGAAACTCCTTGTCGTTATTACAATAAATGCTAGCCTTATTAGAACCATCACTCTCGAGATTAAAATGGATGTTAAAGAACGCCACATTCATGGAATTCAAAATCTTTTGAACGAAAGACTTGGTGGTCTGAAACTTAATGAGATTAGATCATCATTTAAAGATCGATTTAGAGATATCTCCGCTGACGAAGTTCCACTGATTACTTTATTCGTCGATTCCGCAGATAAGATCTTCACCGATGTTAAAGTTAACGACAAAGTTCATATCGCGGGAACCGGGAGTATTCTTAAACAACCGGAATTTGAAAGTCCGTATAGATTTCAGAGTATTATCGAACTGATTGAGAATAAGGATATTGTTGTTCACATCTTTGAAAATAAACATTATAATATTACTAAAGGTGAAGTGCTTGTCTCTATCGGAAGTGAAAACGAGGATTTAAAACTTGAAGAATATAGTCTCGTTAAAAAAGAATATACTGTCGAGGATATCCACGGCACTTTGGGAATTATTGGTCCAAAAAGAATGGAATACCAAAAGGTTATGGCTATTGTTGATTATGTCTCAACTATACTGTCATCTTACTTGAAAAGGAATAAAGGGATTTAATTTAAGAGGATAATTATGAAAAAAAATAAAATAGAAGTTGAAGTTAAAGAAAACATTATTGAAGAATCATCCAACAGCGAACTTAAAGAGGAAAGTTTGACTGAAGAAAAACAGGAAAACCCAACTCCGGCATCTGTCGAAAATGAAGAAATTCAAAAATTAAAAAACGAAAATGCAGAGCTGAATGACAGATTGATGAGGAAAATTGCAGAATTCGAGAATTATAAAAAAAGAACAGAAATCGAAACAGCTAACCTTCTCAGATATTCTGGAGAATTCCTGATTAAAAAACTTCTTCCGGTAATTGACGATTTTGAACGGTCACTTAAGTTTGTGAATGATCCCGGTAAGGATCCGGATTCCGTTCTCTCTGGTTTAGCTCTGGTTTACGAAAAATTAATGAAAACTCTTTCTGAACAGGGAATTTCAAAAATCGAAGCATTAAATAAACCTTTTGATGTCGACTACCATGAGGCGGTTTTACAACAGCCAACTTCGGAAGTTGAACCTCTTACTGTTATTAATGAAATTGAAACCGGCTACTTATACAAAGATAGAGTGATTCGTCACACGAAAGTTATCGTTAGTAGTCCGGTACCGGTTAATGAATAAAGCTTAATTACAGGAATTTTTTATAATGAATAAGCGCGATTATTATGAGGTTTTAGGGGTATCAAAATCTGCTACTGAAGATGAAATTAGAAAAGCTTACAGGAAATTGGCGATGGATAACCATCCCGATAGAAATCCTGATAATAAAGCAGCTGAAGAGAGATTTAAAGAAGCCAGCGAAGCTTATGAAGTCCTGAAAGATCCCGATAAAAGGGCTAAGTACGACAGATATGGTCATGCAGGTCTTAAAGGTGGTACTGATTTTCATGGATTTAATAATGTTAACGATATTTTCTCTCAGTTTTCGGATATCTTTGGTGGCTCATCTATATTTGACGACTTTTTCGGCGGTGGTTCCACTCGCTCTAGAGGCGGACGTAGAAGAACTCAGGGAACTCCTGGCAGTGATTTAAGGGTGACTCTTAAACTTAAACTTGAAGAAATTGCTTTGGGCGTTTCAAAAAAGATTAAAATCAAAAAATTTGTAAAATGCTCAGACTGTAATGGCTCAGGTAGCGAGGGTGGTTCCAGCACTAAAACCTGCAGTGCTTGCGGTGGTTCTGGTGAGGTTCGTCAGGTCTCTCGTAGTGTGTTTGGACAGTTCGTTAATATTCAACCTTGTAACAATTGTAATGGTGAAGGTACTGTTGTCGACAAACCCTGTAGGAAATGCTCAGGGGATGGTAGAAAGCAGGAAGAAGTTACTGTGAAAATAGATGTCCCGGCTGGGGTTGTGGATAATAGCTATATGACTATGAGAGGCGAGGGTAATGCTGGTCTTCGAAACGGACCTGCTGGCGATATTATTGTTGTCTTTCAGGAAATCCCACATGAATTTTTTCAGAGGGATGGTGACAACGTTATTTATAACCTCTTTCTTAGTTTCCCTGAACTTGTGTTGGGTACTGAAGCAGAAGTCCCTACCCTTACTGGCAAAGCTCGTCTTAAAATCGAACCGGGCACTCCGGTTGGCAAAATGTTGAGAATGAGAGAAAAGGGAATTCAGCATCTTAATCAACATGGTGCGGGTGACCAACTTGTTCGGGTCAACGTTATTGTTCCGAAAAAAGTCAATGCTAAAGAACGTGAAATGCTTAAGGAATTATCTGAAATGCAGAATATTAAACGCAGTACTTCAGAGGACGAAAAATCTTTTTTCAAAAGGTTTAATCTCTAAGGGTTGAAAATGCACGGCTTTCTTAAAAAATTGGCGTGTAAAGTGGGATTGACTGAAATTGAGATTAAAGTCCTTTTTTTTATGCTCCTGACTTTCTTAGGTGGATATTCTTATAGATTCGTTACTGATTTATCTGTTCACGAGGTCAAAACTTCTGATTATTCCGCTTTAGAATCATTTTTTAATGAAAAAATTGAAAATAATACAACATTTTCTGAAAAAAACCTTGCGTATAATTCGGAAGTTTTAGATTTTAGTAAGACTAATTTTAATTTTACTAATAAAATCTCCCCTGGCTCTGGAGAAAAAATTAATTTGAATAGTGCAGGTAAGATTGACCTGATGAAATTGCCCGGAATTGGTGAAAAAACTGCAGAGAAAATTATTGAGTATCGCAATAACTTTGGAAAATTCCGGCACCCCCAAGACATTATGAATGTTAAGGGAATTGGCGAAAAGAAATTCGAAAAATTAAAAAGTTTTATAATTATTAATTAATCTGTTTAACACCCGGAGGTAAAATGTTCAAAAAGGACGATCCCTGGTATGTGCATGCCGGTCTTTATCTGGTCATTGCTGTACTTGTTTTTTTATTGATTAAAGTCGCTGTTTTAGATCCTTCTGAAATTGTTGAGGTACAAAAGTATAATAAGAATGAAGCTCGCTTGAGAATGAAAAATCTTAAAGAGATTCAGCTTCTGTATTTTAAAAAGAATAAGAAATTTACAAATGATCTCGATGCTCTGATTGCGTTCTATAAAACCGATTCCAGCATTGATAGTATTAAAAATGCTGTGGACTCTGTGACTAATAAACCCAGCAATCCTTTTATTAATCTTTCAAACGGACTACTTGATCCTGATAGCTTGTTCAAAACTCCGGGTTCACAGCAAAGATTTGTTTTATCAATTGATTCAACTAAGTCTCTCGATACTGTTATTACAACTGCGGGTAGGTTTGTCAGAGTTGATACAACAATTAAAAAGGGAACTAGATTTAAAATCGAAGATCCGGACGGGAATGGTACTATAGGCGATCTTGAAAACGAAGCTCTTAAGACTGCTGTATCCTGGGAATAAATTTCTCAGATGTTTTCAGGTCAAACTCGCACCGGCGTACATATTTCTGAACGGAAAATCCAATACATTGAACTCTTGATTGAAAATGCAGGAGTTCAAATTGTTGACATAGGGGAGTTTAATTTTAATGAAAATATAGATTTTTCAAAAATCAAAGAGACTATTGTACAGGAAATCCTTGTCGCTGCTCTTGACTCAAAGTTATTTGCTAACAGGAAATATTCTACAATAGTCTCTTTTGCTTTACCTTTAAACGTATTCAAATTCTTTACTTCCTATAACTGCTCTCAGTTCGATTTTAAGGAACATCTCGCCTTTCATAGATGGGAAATGCAGCTACTCTATCCGAAAATTGATTTCTCTGATTTAATCTTCTCTTTTGCAAATGTTCAGGATACTATACTTTTTGGTAAAAATAGAAAAATTGTAGCTGCTGGTAATCGAAATCTTTTCCATTTCTTGACTACCTTGTGTAAAAAAAATAAGATGAGAATTGGAGCATTCGATTTTGCCCATTTTGCATTTGATAAAGCAGTGAAATATTTGAATGACGGTTTCCCTGATGGTATCTCTGCTACAATTTATTATAACGATAAATCTGTTTCAATCGAATTGTTCCTCAATGGAGATACAATCTTTCATAAGGTTATTCCTCGTCCCCTTGATACTGATGAGTTTTTATTTGACCCAAAAATATTGGACAATGAACTGAAAGTTGCCTCCGGTTTGGTTAGACGGCTTTTTGTTTGTCGGGAATCTGATCCCGATAAAGATTTGAAAATCCTTGCCTCTGATAACCTCGAAATTATTGATTTAAAACTCACAGATGAAATTGTAATTTCGGAGGATAATTCAAGAATTCTCAGGAGATCGGATATTAATTATATTCTTCCTGCTTGTGGAATAGTTTTGAGGCAGCCTTGATATGAGATTACGGATTATCTCTGGCGCATTAAAAGGTAGGTTTATTAAAGCTCCTGACTCAGATGTTACGCGCCCCATGACAGATAGAGTTCGCGAAACTCTCTTTAATATACTGAACAATACGATCGATTTTGAAAATATTCACGCTCTTGATTTGTTCTCTGGTAGTGGTGCTATCGGAATTGAATGCATTAGTAGGGGAGCAGCATTTACTTGTTTTATTGAAAAAAATGCTGTCGTAAGAAAAAATCTTGAGTCAAATATAAATTCGCTTGATATTAAAAATAGAACCTCGATATTTGGAATGGACGTCAATCGGTTTCTGGAAACTACTGACAAAAAATTTGATCTTATAGTTGCTGATCCCCCTTTCTTTGATGACTCAGTTCATAAGGGGGTAAAGATTGTTAAGGATAAAAAAATTCTGAATAAGCATGGAATTATGGTCGTCGAAAGATCAGTTCTGACGGCAAAGAAAGATATTGAAATGTTTGGCATTGAACCTGGGAAAAAAATAGGTGATGCGCTTCTCTATTTCTTTCCTGAATCGAATATTGATGATTAAAAATAATACCCGAATTGTTTGCCTTGATTTCATATGTTATGTCAATTATATTTGCATATAAATTTTAAAATAATGAGATTAGAAATATTTAAATCAAAAATTCATAGGGCCACGGTTACCGAAGCAGAACTGTTCTATGAGGGAAGCCTGACAATTGATAAGACTCTTATGGATGCTGCTAATATCCTCCCCTGGGAGAAAGTTCAGGTCGTTAATATTAATAACGGTGAAAGACTTGAGACTTATGTCCTCGAAGGTGAGAGTAATAGCGGTGTCATATGCCTTAATGGGCCAGCTGCTAGATTGGGATTTAAAGGCGATGAGGTGATTATTATTACTTATGCTATGATGGAACCGGAAGAAGCCGCTGGTTTTGTTCCAAGAGTTGTCTTCGTTGATAAAAATAATAAAATAAAGAGTATAACGGGTTAGGTATGAATAAACTTTTGTTGATTATCATACTTATAAATGTTGCTATTTACCCTCAGATTAAAAATACTGAGATATTAAAACCAACTGTTAAAGAATCCATTATCAGTGATTCACCTAATTTAGTTTTTGGTTTTATTAATCCTTCTAACTTTTTTATGAGGCATTCTTACAGTATGTCCTATTCTTCCTTTGGAAATAATGGGCTTGCTTTAGGAGTTTATACTAACAATATGCTATATAAAGTTGCTGACAACCTTACCGTTGAGGTTGATGCTAGTTTGATTCATTCTCCTTACAGTTCCTTCGGTAAAGATCATCAAAATATGATAAATGGTATTTACTTGAGCAGGGCACAGATTAATTATCAACCATGGGAAAATTTTAATGTGATTATGCAGTACCGCTCTGTCCCAGATGGTTTCTATTCACCATATGGCTACGGATATAATAGATTGGGAATTATGAATCGAAGTAATTCCATTTTTCCTGATTTTTAATGAAAAAATTGCAGGATAAAGGAAAAACATCAGACGCTGCTCTCATATATGGATCGGGGAACCGGCAGTTGATATTTTATTCTTCGGTAACGCTTCTTTCTCTTATTATCATTTATCTCGCCTATAACCTGATTCAAAAAATTGATTTCAGAAGCAATGCTGATGATTCGAAATTTGACTCTCCCCCCAAAAAAATACTTCAGGTCGAAGTCCTTAATGGCTGCGGTATTGCCGGTGCTGGAGATGTAATTACCAATTTCTTGCGGCAAAAGGGTTTCGACGTAATAAGTACAGGCAACTACCAGAATTTCGACGTTGATGAAACAATTATTATTGATCGCGTTGGTAATATCTCAACTGGATTCAAAATAGCAGATTCTTTAGGAATCCCTCGAGTAAACACCATTACACAAATTAATAGGGGATTGTTGCTCGATGCAACCATTATAATCGGCAAGGATTTTAATTCTTTTCAACAAAAATAGGTATAATATTGAGTCCGGAAGAACTTACTAATAAAATTGCAGATCTGATATTTGAGAAAAAGGGAAGAGATGTTAAGCTGTTGAACCTTAATGGTATTACCACAATAGCTGATTACTTCATCGTCTGTAGCGCAGACTCGGATACTCAAATTAAAGCGATTTCTGATCACATCGATAAAACTCTGAAAGACCTTGGTATTAAGGTCTGGCATCGGGAAGGATACACTGGGTTAAACTGGGTTTTACTTGATTATGTGGATGTCGTCGTCCATATCTTTAAACCTGAGACCCGGGAGTTTTATAATCTTGAAAAACTTTGGGGTGATGCTGAGATAACTGACATCGTTGATCCTCTGCTCGAAAAAGGAAAAAAGAAGTGAAAAATTATCTCCATTCTCTCTTCGCCGAAGCTGCAACACGTCTTGACTATCTTAATGGGATTAAACTGACATTTGATATCCCTAAATCTCCGGAGCATGGGGATTATTCTTCTAATGCCCCTATGATATTGGCAAAAAACTTAAAAAAAGCTCCTCGTCTCATCGCTCAGGATATTGTAGCTAATCTTAAAACAGACTCGCACATTATCAGCAAAATAGAAATTGCAGGAAATGGTTTTATCAACTTCTTCTTTACTCCGCTTTTTCTTTCGAAATTGGTTTCCGAGATTATTGAGAAAAACGGAGATTTTGGTAAGAGTACTTCTTATTCTGGGAAAAAGGCGAATGTTGAATTTGTTAGCGCAAATCCTACCGGACCTCTGACTGTTGGACATGGAAGAAATGCAGTTTGTGGAGATACTATCGCCAACTTGCTTGAATGGGTAGGTTATTCAGTTGATAGGGAATACTATTTTAATAATGCCGGCAGGCAAATGAGGGTTCTGGGGGACTCTGTTAAAAAAAGATATCTTGAAATCCTTGGCGATAATATGGAATTTCCTGATGATTACTATCAGGGACAATATATTAATCTTATCGCTCAGAAAATTTATGAAAAATATGGTGATACTTTAAGAGACGAAGATCCTGAGGGAATTTTCAAAAGTACAGCTGAACAGGAAATCTTTTTGGAAATTAAGAATTCTTTAGCAAATCTTGATATTAATCATAAAATATTCTATAATGAAAATGACCTCTATACAGAGGGGAAAATTCAAGCTCTTATTAACTCTTTTGAAGAAAAATCTCTGAGTTATAAAAAAGAGGGTGCTGTCTGGCTTAAACTGACTGAAATGGGCAATGAAGCTGATAAAGTAATCGTAAAATCAACCGGTGAACCGACTTACAGGCTTCCCGATATTGCTTATCATATAGTTAAACTTGATAGAGCATATGACCTTCTTATTGATATTTTTGGGTCTGATCATACTGCAACTTATCCTGATGTTCTTGCTGCTATAAATAACCTCGGCTACGATTCCGGAAAAGTTAAAGTAATTATCCACCAATTTGTCACCGTTATCAAAGATGGTGAGATTGTAAAAATGTCAACAAGAAAAGCAAACTATATTACTTTAGATGAACTTACGGAAGAAGTTGGTAAGGATGCAGTTAGATATTTCTTTAACATGCGAAATCTTAACTCTCATATGAATTTTGATTTGAATCTTGCTAAGGAAAAATCAGAAGAGAATCCGGTTTTCTATGTCCAGTACGCTCATGCCCGGATTTCCTCAATAATTCGAATGGCTCAGGACAACAACATAGCCCCTTCGCTGCAAGATCTCGGTTTACTTTCCTCCGAGGATGAAATCCGTCTGTTGAAAATATTGAATCTCTTCAAAGAAGAAGTTTTACTTGCCGCAACAAATTGTGATCCTCAACGCATAACTGCATATGTCGAGGAGCTCGCTAAAGCTTTCCACAAATTTTATACAACTTGCAGGATAATTGGAGTTGAAAAAAACCTTTCATCAGCTAGACTCACACTGATTAACGCAGTTCGGATTGTGTTGGCAAATGGGCTCTCAATATTGGGTGTTTCTGCTCCTGATAAAATGTAACTGATTAATGAACTTTTCTGCCACCTACAAATGTATGCAAAACGTTTAGTTCGTCATCAGTGATTATTAGATCTGCATCATAACCTATTTCAATCTTTCCCTTTTGATGATCAATCCTAAGTACCTTGGCTGGATTAAGACTCGCAGTATTAATAGCCTCTGATAAAGTTGAATTTGTCCATTCCTTGAATTTCTTTACCATTACGTTCAAAGGTGTTGTGCTTCCTATCAGGGTTCCGTCTGTATATTTGGCAGCTCCCTCTTTTGAAATGTAATCCTTCCCATTATATACGTAACTCCCTTCCGGAAGCCCTAGCGCTTGCACCCCATCTGTTATACAAACACAGTTTTCAGAGCCAAGATTTTCCTTTGCTAAATTTATCATTCTGGGATTCAAATGATGCCCGTCGGTAATTATCTGTGATGGGAGCTTCCTTTCAAATATAGCTGCAATCGGTCCCGGATTTCTGTGGTGCAATGGATTCATTGCATTAAATAAATGGGTAACATGCGTGATACCCGAATCAATCCCGCACAATGTTTCTTCATATGTTGCAGTGCTGTGTGCGAAGGAGGCTACTGCCTTGTTTTTTACAAGCTCTTTGATTGCTTCAAGATTTCCTTCCATTTCAGGAGCAATAGTCATCATTTTAAGTTCTCCCCCGCAGATCTCCATTATCTCGTCAATTCCGCCTTGTTGATAAGTATAAATAGAGTTAATATCAAGTCCCCCTTTTTTTTCAGGATGTATATATGGTCCTTCTAGATGCCACCCAAGCAGATTTGCTCCATCAAGTTCAGCACCTATATATTTATTTGCTAACTTTATGTGTCCATTATTAACCGTCGGTTTGACTACTGTGGTTGAAAGGAAAGATGTCGTGCCGCATTCCGCTAAGGTTTTTGCGATTGCCGGGATTGCTTCATCAATTGAATCAAGCACATCATATCCTCCGGCACCCTGAATATGTACATCAATAAATCCGGGAAAAAGAAAATTTCCTTTCGCATCGGTTACTCGACAACCCTCTGAATCAATTGATTTTTCAATTCTTGCAATCTTACCTGCAACTATTAAAACATCCCTTAGGATTTTTTCTCCTGAATTCTGCACTAAATAAGCGTTTTTAATTACTGTTTTGTTATCTGTCAACATTAAGCGTTCCTGAATAAAGTGATTAATTTTTCATCTTATAAAAATAATGATTTTATTTGATTATTAAATATTAAAAAGGCATTTTTACTAATGAGATTATTTAGATTATCTCAGTGTACTAAAAATTTTTAATTATTTTGGAGTAGATCGTGGGTTTATTAATAGTTGGTTCATTGGCAATGGATACCGTTGAAACACCTTTTAACAGAGTTGATGATGCTCTTGGGGGATCAGCGACATATATCTCTTTAGCTGCTAGTTATTTTACTGCTCCGGTTAATCTGGTTGGAGTTGTCGGTGAGGATTTCCCCAAGAAATATATTGATCTGTTAGAGAACCACAATATTGATTTACAAGGACTTCAAGTGGTCCCTGGTGAAAAAACATTTCGTTGGGCTGGTAAATATCATTACGATATGAATTCCCGCGACACTTTGCTTACGGAATTGAATGTGTTTAGTAATTTTAATCCTGTCATCCCGTATAAACTTCGCAAAAACAGATTTGTGTGTCTCGGAAATATTGACCCCTCACTCCAACTGAGAGTTCTTGATCAAATTGAAAAAACCGACTTCGTTGTCTGTGATACTATGAATTATTGGATCGAAGGTAAACTGGACGACTTGCTCAAAGTTCTGAAAAGGACGAATCTTCTTATTATTAACGATAGTGAAGCTCGGCTTCTTGCTCAGGAACCAAACTTGATTAAAGCCGCAAAGAAAATTAGAGATCTCGGATCCGAAATCCTTATTATTAAAAAAGGGGAACATGGTGCACTTTTATTTGCTGATAGTATTATTTTTTCTGCACCTGCTTATCCCTTGGAAAGTATTTTTGATCCAACTGGAGCAGGCGATACATTTGCAGGTGGATTGATAGGATATTTGCATAAAACCCAGGATTTAAGTCCTGAAAACATAAAAAGAGCAGTCGTTTTCGGTAGTACAATGGCCTCCTTCTGTGTGGAAGAGTTTAGCACAAAAGGACTTGAGGACTTGTCTTACCTTAGAATTAAAGATCGTTATAGGGATTTCCTCTCAATTTCTAGGTTTGATGAAAGTGAGTGATTACTTCAATATTCGTTATTCTGATGGTTTTTTTGAATTCATTAATCAGACTAAACTCCCTTTTGAAGAGAAGATTACTAAAACTGATGACTATGAAGTTATTGCACAGGCAATTGAAAGACTCGAGATTCGTGGTGCTCCTGCAATAGGTATTGCAGCTGCATTTGGACTTCTTTTATCACAAAAAAAAAGCATATCAGAATCCGCTTTTCTGTTAGCTTATGATAGATTGAAAAATACTAGACCCACCGCTGTAAATCTTTTTATTGGGTTGGAATATATGAAGGAGTATTTTCTTTCCTTACTTTCGTCAATAAAAGAAAAACCTCTTAAGAATTTTAACCATAGTCTCTACATTAGTCTTGAGCTAAAAGCTTTGGAATTTATGCAAAACGATATTCTAAGCTGCAAAAGAATCGCAGAAAATGGTATCGATATTTTTGCAAAAAAAAGTAATGTCCTTACACATTGTAATACAGGCAAACTTGCAACTGGTGGAGATGGAACTGCCTTTGCAGTTATCAAACTTGCACATGAGAAAAACCTGATTAATCATGTATATGCGGATGAAACCCGCCCACTCCTGCAAGGCTCAAGGTTAACTGCCTATGAATTGAATAAAGCTGGTATTCCGTTTTCCATAATTACCGACTCGACTGCTGGATTTCTGATGCAACAAGGAAAAATTGATTTGGTGATTACAGGAGCTGATAGAATTGCGGCAAATGGTGATGTGGCAAACAAAATCGGGACTTATTCCATCGCAGTTCTTGCCCACTTTCATAAAATCCCTTTTTACATTGCTGCTCCCCAAACTACATTCGATAAAAATATCATTTCTTTGCACTCTATTCCAATTGAATTAAGAAAACCGGAGGAAATTTCAGCATTTGGAAACATCCAGGTTACGGATCCCGGTTTCAATTATTATAATCCCGCTTTTGATACAATTCCGGCTAATTTAATTACTAAAATTATTACTGATTGATTTTTTTAATCTCTCTGGTATAATGAGCGAAATCTTAAAAACCGAAGCTATTGTTCTGACAAAAATTAACTATAGTGATTCAAGTAAAATTGTTACCCTCTTTTCTGAAAAACTTGGAAAAGTCACATTAATAGTAAAAGGAGGACGTAATAAAAATTCAAAAACAGGTATTATTGTCGATCCGATGAATATCATAAATGTTGTAATTTATAATAAATCTGGCCGTGATGTGCAATTACTTTCGTCTGCTGATCTTGTCTCCCTTTTCAGTAATATTAGAAGTGATTATAACAAATTGAAGTATGGTTTTGCCATTCTCGAGCTTATTAATGGTCAGTATCTTCATGAAGAGCCAAATCCTCGTCTCTATTTGGGTATAAAAAAAATTTTTGAACGTCTGAATAGCTTTGAAGAAGAACCTCAGATTGTTTTCCTTAGGTTTTTCTTGTTCTTTCTTAAAGAACTCGGCTTTGATATCAGCGTTGCAACTTGTCCTCTTTGCAATTCTGACCTTCCTGGGAACAAATTCTATGGATTTGTCTATTCCAGAGGGATCATTTGCTCAAATTGTGCTGAAAAAGGTAATGGTTTAGAACTTTCTACGGAACTTTTTGATTTGTATAATTGTCTAAAGTTCAAAAAAACAGTAAATTTTAATAAGTTGACGATTGATCTGATTCAGTCCCAGTTGATACGTTTTCTTCAACATCATTCAATTGGATTTAACGAACTCAAATCATTAAACGGGTAAAATAATCAATACGAGGATCTATAATGCAAAAGAAAAAATTTTTTATTGGCGCTACACTTATTCTGTTAGGTGTTTTTCTCTCAACTCTCCTTTTAGCTGGATTTGGTTGGATAAGACCTAGCTTTGCGGACATTAGGTTAGGTGCGGATAAACCCCCTGTTAATCTTAATATCGAGGCTGATGTTTTTAGCAAGGCTTTTATTGAAGTCGCTGAAAAAGTTACTCCCTCTATTGTGCAAATTAACGTAATTAGTAAAATGAAGAAGGGTAACTCCCAGGACTTCTTTTTCTTTCCTTTTCGTGGAGAAGATTCTCCGGAAACCGAAGGCTCTGGAAGTGGCGTTATAATTAGTAAAGATGGGTATATCGTTACAAATAATCATGTTGTCGAAAATGCCACTAAAGTCACGGTGGGTTTATGGGATAAAAGAAAACTTGAAGCAAAAGTCATTGGAACAGATCCTCTGACAGATCTTGCAGTTATTAAAATAGATGCTGATGATCTTCCTATTGCTTATCTCGGGAATTCTGATAATATTAAAGTTGGTCAGTGGGTAATGGCTATCGGGAACCCGATGGCTCTTCAATCAACTGTTACTGCTGGAATCATTAGCGCGCTTAATAGAGGTCAGTTAAGACTCATCGCAGATAGCTATGGAGTTGAAGATTTTATACAAACAGATGCTGCAATTAATCCTGGGAATAGTGGTGGGGCACTTGTCGATTTAAGTGGTGCGGTTATAGGTATAAACACTGCTATAGCAACTAAAACTGGTGCATATATCGGTTATGGATTTGCTATTCCAATTAATCTTGCTAAGTCTGTTTCGCAGGACTTGATAGCAAATGGAAAAGTTAACCGTGGATATATTGGAGTACAAATTAGGGAAGTTGACGCTCCTTTGGCAAAATCTTTAGGACTGGATAAACCCAAAGGTGTAATAATTGAAAAAGTCGTAGAAGATGGTGCCGCATCAAAAGAAGATATTAAAAATGGTGATGTTATTTTGAAAATTGATAATGTTGAGGTTTTTCAGCCAAATCAGTTACAGAGTTATGTAGCATCCAAGAGTGCAGGCGCTAAAGTTAAAATTACAATTTTCCGGGATGGTAAGGAACTTATTCGCACGGTTACATTAAAACCGAAAGATGATGATGTCACGACAGTAGCAAAAAGCAATGAATTTGATGAAGATAATGATCAGATTACTAAAAACTCAATCAATTTTTCCGATGTAGGTCTGACAGTAAAGAACATGACAAGTTCGGATAAAAGGGAATATGATATTGAAGGAGGTGTTCTTATCACAAAAGTAGAGAATCTGAGTGCGGCTTATAATCAAGGACTAGCTCCTAACTTGGCTATTATTAAGGCAGATAAAAAATTGGTATCATCTGTTTCTGAACTTAAAAAAATATTTGACTCAAAAAAAGGAGGCGCAGTTCTCTTAGTTGTTGTTGATAAGGATGGTAATTCAAGATTTGTTGGTCTTGAAATTCCCAAATAATTGATTTTTAAGATTCGTTAATAGGCCGGGAGTCTATCTTCCGGCCTTTTTTATTTACTCGATCAATTTTTTCGGTTAAGCATCTTCTTCGAAAAAATCATTAAAATTTCCTTATCTTTCAATATATAAATTTATTAAAATCTTGAATTCAAATGATTAGATACTTGACCTCCGGAGAATCACACGGATCAGCTTTAACAACCGTAATTGAGGGTTTCCCCTCTAATTTTGTTATCCCACCTGATTATATCAATAAACAGTTAGCACGTCGTCAAATGGGATTCGGCAGAAGTTTTCGGATGAAAATTGAGAACGATTCTGCAGAGTTTATTTCTGGAATCCGTCATGGTAAAACACTTGGTTCTCCGATTACTGTTCTTATTAAAAATAAAGATTGGGAAAATTGGAAAGATGCAATGTCTGCTTTTGGAGATCCTAATCGGTCAAAAGTTGTTACTGTGCCTCGCCCGGGTCATGCCGATCTTAATGGAGTTATTAAATACCATTATAATGATATTCGAAACTCTTTAGAACGTTCAAGTGCTAGGGAAACCGCAATAAGAGTTGCTGCCTGCTCCTTCTCACGATTATTACTCGAAAATTTAGGAATCCAAATTGGTAGTTATGTTGAAATGATCGGTAGCTCGGATTTTTCTGTTGAATCTTCTCAGAAATCTCTCACTTTCAAGTTACTGAATAACATAGTCCCAAATAGATTTACTGCGGGCAGTTTATCTGACAAAGCTGACAAAAGTCCGGTTCGTATTATGGATACGGTAATTGAAAAAAGTGCGATAAAACAAATTGAAAAGGCACGTGAAAATGGCGATACCCTTGGGGGTACTTTTGTAGTTGTTGTTACAGGATTACCTCCGGGATTTGGAAGCTTTATGTCTTGGGATCGTAAATTAGATGGACTGTTAGCACAGGCAATAATGTCTATTAATGCAGTTAAAGCTGTTGAAATTGGTGGTGGTTTTCGTATAGCACAAAATCCTGGTTCTGTTGTTATGGATGAGATTTTTATTAAAAATAATAATTTCTCAAGAAAAACGAATTTTTCAGGTGGGATTGAGGGGGGAGTATCTAACGGAATGCCGGTAATTATTCGAGCAGCCATGAAACCAATTCCAACTTTAATGAAACCTCTTGACAGTGTTGATTTAGCCACGATGAAAAAAGTTAGGGCTTTCAGAGAAAGAAGTGATTATACTGCAGTACCGGCGTGCTCCATAGTCGCTGAATCAGTTGTGGCTCATGTATTAGCCAATGCCATAATAGAAAAAATAGGAGGCGACTCATACGAGGAAATTCTCCCCGGTTTTAATAACTACAAGAAAAATTTATTCCATCGTGTTAAAAGCAATTTTCAAAAATAATTCATATGCTGAAATATCATAAATTCGAATTTAGTCCATTTGCGGAAAATACATATTTACTTTGGGATGATTTAACTTTGGAAGGTATGATAATTGATCCTGGTTGTTATTATGACTTAGAACAAAAAGAACTATCTGGTTTTATTGAGAGATTTAATATTAAGGTTTTATTTCTGATAAATACGCACTGTCATTTGGATCATATCTTTGGAAACAATTATCTAATTAAAAAATATAATCCACGTCATTTCGCTGGTAAAGAAGATATTCCACTTTTACTAAATGCACCGCAGCAGGGGAGTATGTTTGGGGTAAAACTTAATGAACAGACTTTGCCCGGCGAATTCCTGAGTGAAGACATTGAATTAGAACTTGGTGGATTCAAAATTCAACCCCTCTATACACCTGGTCATAGTCCCGGCGAATTTTCCCTTTTCGTCGAATCACTTACTGCTTGTTTCACCGGCGATGTTCTATTTAAACAAGGTATTGGTAGGACTGACTTATGGGGAGGTAACTATACTCAATTAATTTCGAGTATTAATAAAAAACTCTTTGTACTTCCAGATGAAACCATTATTCTTCCCGGACATGGGGAAAAAAGCACAATTGGTGAAGAGAAAATAAATTTCAAATTCTAAATACACAATTAATTGATATATCCGTCATTTATCACTAATTTTAGTAAACTTGTTTTCTCATCCAAATATTTTTCCAGTTTTTGTAGATGATTGATGATATAATTCAATCTCTCACCCTCATCTCTTAGCTCAAGTAATGTTAGTTGCTGTGATAAATCAAATCCGCTCTTTTCCGCCAACTTAAATGATTTCAATTCTGTCCTGCTTAAATTATTCCAGAAGAAATCATCAAGTTTATAATTGATTCTTTTTATTAAATGCTTAAAAATTTTTCTGGCTTCGACGAATAAGATCGGATCATATGAATACATCAAATCATCATACTTCTCCACTTCCGCCATAGAGTATCCGGTTTCCTCATTTTCCCAATGATTAATCATTCGGAATCGTCTAATGCCCTTTACAATTATGTCCATTTCCTCTGATGCAGAAACATTGATAACCTCTTCAATCTCTACATAGCAACCAATATCATGAAAATTTTTATCTGCAAATGTCACTATTCCGAATCCGGTCTTTTCTTTGAGACATAAATTGATCAATTTTTTATATCGCGGTTCAAATATGTGTAGAGGGTATCTCGAATGTGGAAAAACCACAAGTGATAACGGAAAAATAGGGATTATGTTATTCATTATAAACTCATTACTTATGTACAATTCAAAAATACCAAAAACTCGATTCCTCAACAAGTAAAATTGCTTTCGCTTTAAATTGTGAAATAAAAAATGGTTAGTATTTTCCTACTAACCATTTAAATATTTTAGATATTTCTGGATTTTAAGTAAATCTACTTTATTGCTCCGTCAAATAACTTGGAGACATGTTCCCAGTTTACTACATTCCACCAATTATCTATGTACTCGGGTCGTCTGTTTTGATACTTTAGATAATATGCATGCTCCCAGACATCAAGTCCTAAAACGGGAATTCCTTTCACATCTGCTACATCCATCAGTGGGTTATCTTGGTTCGGTGAGGAGGTGACAACCAATTTATTATTTGATACGACTAGCCAAGCCCATCCTGAACCAAAACGGGTTGCAGCTGCGTTGTTAAACTGCTTTTTGAAATCCTCAAAGCTACCAAATGCAGAGTTGATGGCATCACCAAGTTTTCCGGATGGATTTCCACCCGCATTTGGGGCCATTACTTTCCAGAACAGATTGTGATTCCAAACTCCTCCGCCGTTATTTCTGACTGCGGCTGGAAGTTTTGATATCTCGTTGAATAATTCTTCAAGTCCTTTCCCTTCCATCTGAGTCCCTGTTACGGCATTATTTAGATTATTCACATAGGCTTGATGATGTTTGGTGTGATGTATCTCCATAGTCATTTTATCAACATATGGTTCTAACGCATCGTATGCATATGGTAATGCTGGTAATTCAAATTTCGACATATTATTACTCCTTACTTTTTTATTTGTTAAATTAAATTTATCATACTTATTAATCGTATAAAATACGGGTACAGCTCCTAACATACTTATAAAGTTTCTTCTTTTCATTCTTAATCCTCTTTTTTTCTTAAACTCCAAACGATTCGCCACAACCACAAGTTTTTGTTGCGTTGGGATTGCTGAAAACAAATCCTTTCCCATTTAATCCGTCCTGAAAATCAAGTTCAGTACCATTTATATAAAATAAACTCTTTGCATCTATTATAATCTTTACTCCTGAAATCTCTATAACACTATCCTCTGCACGAAGTTCTTTGTCAAATCCTAGAGAATATGTATAACCTGAACATCCGCCTCCTTTTACTCCAATACGGAGGCCAAATTCGTCAGAAATGCCGCTATCTTTTCTGACTTTTCTAATCTGGTCTACTGCTTTTTCAGTTGCTTTAAAATCTATGCCTTCATTCATTTCAATTTGAATCCTTTTAAACTTAAAACTATTTCTAATCCTTGAAAGTTCCATAATTGTTTATTTTTTTTGTTAAATATTAAACTTAAGAAGGATTATTCCTGAATAAATCTTGTCGAACCCGCAATCAAATGTTTCTGTGATTAAGAGAGGATAAAAAAAAGGAGCGTTTTCGCTCCTTTTTATTAAAATGCATTCAGTTTTTATTTGAGAAAAACCATTTTCTTTATCAAAAAGTTTTCTCCGGCACTTAACTTGTAAAAATATGTTCCACTTGAAAGCTTCGTTGCATCAAAGCTGACTTCATAAAATCCGGCTTCCTCTTCTTTGTTAACTAATACTGTTACCAAGTTCCCAATTACATCGTACAACGATAACTCTACATGACTTGAAGTTGGAAGTTGATAACTGATTTTCGTTATAGGATTAAATGGATTTGGATAGTTCTGATTTAGAGCAAATACATCTGGGTTAGAGATATTTAGTTCAATGCTCGGAGAGTACTCAAAACTGCCATCATAATCAATTTGTTTTAATCTGTATGTATATTTTCCTTTTGTTAGGTTTCTGTGATTAAAAGTATAATCGTTCATCTCAGCAGTATTTCCTTTTCCTACAACAAATCCTGTAACACTCCACTCTTTATCATTTTCTTTCATTACTTCAATTTCAAATCCGCGATTGTTAGTTTCGGATGCCGTACTCCATTTTAACACCACACTGTTTTTATTAGTCTCTCCTCTTAATGATGTGAGCTCCACAGGTGTAACATCAGAAACTCGCATACGGATAGGCATAGTAACAGTTTGATGTTGCGGATCATTTGTGGTGAATACTAAATCCATCGAATAATCACCAAATGCTAAATCTGTAGCATCGAAGTTTAAGAATAGCTTTGCCGAATTACCACTGTAAATTGTTCCTGCATTGTTTGTAGAGCTTAACCATTCAGGTTCAGCTGCTATCTTTAATGCAAGATTGTTCTTTATATACGTTGCATTATATGCTACTGGTAAACCAACTGTTCCTGTCAAATTCTCAATCCCAATACTTGCTGAGTTTATTGTTCCTGTCATATTATTATAATAAGCTGTAATTTTCCCACTTTTTTGTAAAATAAGTTGAAAAGTGTAACTCGCAGTACCGCTGTATCGTTGATAGTTGGTCCATTGAATAATTATTCTGTCGCTTTCCAACTTATAGTGTACAGTTCCTGGAGCTTTGGCATCAAGATCATCCCAGAATGGACAAATAATTTCATTAGGCGAAGTGCTTGTCGGTAATTGAGCATTCGTATAAGAGTTCGTTGTTATTGGACTGAAAGTTATATACCCATTTGAAGAAATATAAATTTGATTACGGGGATTACCGTAAAACTTGAAATTAAATCCAAGATTTATGGGTCCGGCATAACCTTCATCTGTAGCACTAAATGTACCTGTTGGAGTCCAACTGCTTACTATTGTACCTGTAGTGCTTATATCTGCCCATGTATATTGTGGTCCGTTCGGTTCATCACTATCAATCCATTCGTATCCAAAAGTATCAGGTCCACCATGCCCTTCAAGACTCACACCAAATTTCTCATCGATTGTTCCTTTAACCTCATTATCGTTTGATATTTCACTGGGAACTACTGGTATGACTTGTAAGGTTATACTGTTTTCTGGAAATGTATTATTGGTCAGTTCGATATTATAATCCAAAGTAGAATTATGGTTAGAATTGTTGAAAATTATAATTGAATCTAGTTTACTTGTATTGGGTAATAATTGATGCCTTAAACTATCAACCGAAAAAGTTACGGCTGGAGCACCTAAGGTCGTTGCATTTGGTAAATTTGAAATAGCTGATTCATTTCCCCACATATCTCTCGATTTTATCGCAATATAATATGTTGTGCTGAAATTTAATCCTGTAACTCTGTAAGTTTTTGGTGTTCCCGCCGAATCACTCTGTCCCCCCACTAAGTGCATAGGGCATGAACTAAAATTATTAGCATTTATTGGTGTCGTTGAATACCTGATATCATAACTGGTTACTCCTCCAAATGAAGAGTCTAATGGTGCTGTCCAGTTTATTAGGATAGAGTTTGAAGTAATGTCATCCGCTGTTAAATTTGTTATTGCGTCAGGAGCCTGCAAATCTGGAATTAGTCCAAAGTTCATTACCATACTGCAATCCCCAAAAATATGATATTGCTCCATAAGTTTTAACCCCTCACCACTGCTTCCGCCCCATAAATCCATAGCTTTCATTACTCCGTTAAACGATATACCTCCAACCGTGTTTCGAAGTTTATTTGCAAGTAAGTAAACAGCATGAGATTGCATATCGCAAGGGGGTACCCAACTGGTATTGGTTGTACTGCCATATACTGCAATCGCACCCTTAGGATTTAATGTATCTCCAGCTCTTAGCCAGGCCTCTTCCATACATTCGCTTGATGTAAAGTTCCCATTTTGGCATGCTACATCCAGTATAAAGGGATTTTTATATCCGTTGGTAAGTGACTTGATTTGTGTTACATTGAAGCCGGTTGTTGACCACGAAGTTCCACTACCATGTCCAACGTAATTAATTAAACTTCTACCCGCATTGACTGAATTTGCTACCATAGTGCCACTTGCTCCTGGATCATAAATTTTATCAACAGAGATAAATCCATGATTTAATAGTGTATCTCTGATTAAATCCATCCTTTGCCAGTCTGCTAGTGGGGTTCCGCCAAATTCATCACTTGCTACACCTACCGCTTTATGATACCATTCGCTTCCAACTCCTGTATCAGGATCTCTTTCATATTTAATGATCTTTTTGATTATATATGCCAGATTGTCCGTTGATGTTGGCGAGATCCTCGAGATATATGCGTCAGGATAAGCATCAGAGCCCACTAGTTTTACATAGCATGGATCAGATGGAGCTGATTCATAATTTCCCGTTAGATAAGGTATCTGGTTAGATTCTCCTACTAGTATAATATAGGTTACACTTCCTGGTTGATTGTACATGTTTAAAATATAATTCTTTATTGCTGTAGCACCAGTTCCTGTTGCTGTCGGATACTCAGCTAGTACTGTAGGAATTCCCTTTAATACTTTCCAGTCATACAACTGCTGAATCTGTGTGGCATAAACCGAATTGTATATTATTAATAGTTTTCCCGGTTCAGGTATTGGTGTGTATTCATGAACTCCCTTGCTATAATTTACAAAGAGGGTTTTGTACACATCTTCATATTCTTTAGTAATACCTTTGAAAGGTGTCATTCTTATAAAAGGATTGACACTCTCTTTCAAATTATCATTAAAATATTCAACAACTATTTTTTTATTTACTCTTAATTCATTCAGCAGGGGATTATAACTCAAAGGATTAAATTGTATGGTCATTCCTCTCAGATCCCTTACAATATATGGATCCGATAACTCAATTGACTTCGAAGGATACCAAACGTTCTTTTCATAAATTTTATTGAAAGAGTAGGGTACGGTCATTGGATCAATATTTCTCGTAAAATGCCCTTTTGATGGCATTATATCTCGCGTGGGAATTTCAATAACTTCGTTGGACAAAATTCTGTAATCTATTGCTGCTAAATCAGGTATCACAATACTATGTTTAAATATTGGAATCTGTGGATCTCCCTTGTCCATCTTCCAAATCATATTAGGTGCTGATAAAAATAAATACTCTTTACCTTTAATATCTATACTTCTCTGATCATATCCATTGAAGATATACTCAATTATGGTCGATGAGTTAGTAGAACTTAAAACGTTGACTTCAATACCGGTTTTGGCATTTGAATTAAAATAAACTGGTTGCGAAAAAAGAAGTCCAGCCATTATAAAAACTAGAAAAAAAATACTCTTAACTATAGCAGTACGAAAAAACATAACATCTCCGAAATCATTTCAAAAATAACTTTAAAATATAAATAAATTATGAGTAAATTCCCTCAATAAACTTTTAGAATTTGTATATTTTTGAACTTTTCTTCAAAGAATAATATTGTCAAAATAAATATAAACTAAAATAGAATGATAGACTCACTTAATTCCCTCCTCCGACTCATGGAGGGAAACAAACGATTTTTGATAGGTGATACGAGGATCTCCTCCTTAACTAACCAGGCTCGTAGGCTTGAAGTAGCTGGTGATCAAAAGCCCTTCGCCATTATTCTTGGATGTGCTGACTCCAGAGTTCCCGCAGAAGTAATTTTTGATCAGGGACTCGGAGATCTTTTTGTTATCCGCATTGCTGGTAACATCATTGCTCCGTCTCAAATTGGTAGCGTTGAATTTGCTGCAGGTTATTTCGGTACACCCCTTGTAGTTGTTCTGGGTCATTCCTTCTGCGGGGCTGTTCAGGCAACTCTTGATGAAGTGACTGGGAAATCATCTAATATCTCGAAAAATCTTGCCTCGATAACTAATCGGATTAAACCGGCCGTCGAGTATGTTCTCTTGAAATCTGATTGCCAGGATCCATTTTATCTCTTACGTGAAGCCGTTAGGGAAAATATACGTAGATCTGTTCAAAATTTGTGTAATGGCTCCGAAATTATTACTGACCTGATAAACCAAAAGCAACTCTTGGTAGTCGGTGCTGAATATTTTTTGGAAACTGGCGAAGTTGACTTTTTCGAAGGAATTCCGGCTTTTTAATCCAAAACTTTATTATTCTATTCTTCTAAATCTTATCAAATTTTTTGATACATTCATCTTTTTTTTCTTATTTTTAAACTTAACTTTTATAGGAATCACATGAAATCAAAAAGAGCTGCTGGTATTTTGCTTCATCCTACATCACTTCCCGGAAAATTCGGTATTGGGGATCTTGGTCCTAATGCTTATAAATTTGTTGATTTTCTTTCAGCTGCAGGGCAAAAATTGTGGCAGGTTTTCCCTCTTGGTCCTACTGGGTACGGTGACTCCCCTTACCAGTGTCTTTCAGCATTTGCAGGCAATCCAATGCTTATCAGCCCGGAGGTACTGTTGAATGAAGGACTTCTTTCCGATGAGGATGCAGACAACTATCCATCTTCTAACAAATCGCACATCGACTTTGGAGAACTAATTAATAACAAAACTCGCCTGTTGAAAAAAGCCTTCAAAAACTTCAAAAAGAAAAAACTATTTGACGATAAGGCGTTTATTGACTTCTCTAGTGCCGAGAATTACTGGTTGGATGATTATACTCTGTTTGCAGCTGCTAAAAATTATCACAATGATTCTCTCTGGATCGAATGGGATGAAGATATCGCCCTTCGAAAACCGGAGGCAATTAATGTTTGGAAAGATAAACTTTCGGATCAAATTCTCTATCATAAATTTTTACAGTTTCAATTCTCTTCTCAGTGGACTAAATTGAAGGCTTACGCTAATGAAATGAATATTAGAATTATTGGTGATATGCCAATATTTATTGCTTACGACAGTGCGGATCTTTGGGCAAATAAAGAATTATTTACAGTGGATGATCAGGGTAAATTACTTACTGTTGCTGGGGTTCCGCCTGACTACTTTAGCGCCACTGGTCAGCTTTGGGGAAATCCTCTTTATAAATGGGATGTTATGCAGAAAGACGATTTCTCTTGGTGGAGAAAAAGATTTTCTGCTCTGCTTAAACTGGTGGATATCGTTAGAATAGATCACTTCCGTGGTTTTGAAGCTTTTTGGGAAATTCCGGGTGATGCTCCCACCGCTGAATCAGGAAAATGGATCAAAGCCCCGGGCGATGCTTTGTTCACTACTATTAGAAAGTATCTGGGGGACTTTCCTATTATAGCTGAAGATCTTGGCGTCATTACTCCGCCGGTCGAAGCTCTCAGAGATAAATTCGAATTTCCTGGCATGCGAATCCTTCAGTTCGCTTTTGGTAAGGATATGGAAAAGAAATTTCTACCCCATAATTTTATACGCAACACAGTAGTACATACGGGTTCTCATGATAACGATACTACTCGGGCTTATTTTGAAAAAGCAAAAAACCAAAATAATGATATCTATTCTTTTACTCAACGCTATCTCAATTACTTCGGTGAAAATATCTGCTTTGAGTTGATTAGGCTTGCTTATTCATCTGTTGCTGATACTGTTATTATTCCATTACAGGATATTCTGAATCTGGGTAGCGATGCTCGCATGAATTTTCCGGGGACTCTTGGTGGTAATTGGACTTGGAGAATGAAGTGGTCGCAAATTACTCCCGATCTTGCAAAAACTTATAGTTCTATGGTTGAGCTATACGAAAGATAAATTATTTGAAATATTTAAATTATAATGATTAAAAATAAAAAAGTTCAGATTGCAACTTGCGCTCTGTTCATCCAAATGGCTGAAGCAGATGGTCGATTTGATGATGCTGAATTTGATATGATAATTCAGATTATGACCGACCTTTTTAAACTTAATTCAAAGGACATTCATGCGATTATTAAGCAAAGTAAGCATGAAGTTAAGGAGAGCATTAGTATATCCGAATTTTCCTCTCTGATTCGGGATACTTTCTCTGATGACGAGAAGTTTGAATTAATGCTAAACTTATGGAGATTAATCTACGTTGATAAAAAACTGGATATGTATGAGGATAACTTAATTAAAAGAATTGCGGCAAGCATTGGTATTAGCCATCGTGAGTTAATAGGTACTAAGATGCTGATTCGTGAAGAAATGAAAATTGATTAATATAAAGGAAAAATATGGATTTCTTAAAAAAACTTGGAATCAAAGAAAAAAATTATGGTTCATCTACTGGAACCGTATGGAATAAAACTACAAGTGAACCCGAACTGAAAATACATTCACCTGTTGATGGCAAGTTTATTGCCTCGGTATATCAAGCCTCAGTTGAAGATTATGAATCTGTTATGATTAAGGCATCCGAAGCTTTTATCTTTTGGCGGAATATGCCCGCCCCTAAAAGAGGTGAAATTGTACGTCTTATTGGTAATAAACTTAGAGATTATAAGAACGATCTTGGAAAATTGGTTTCTTATGAAATGGGAAAATCATTGCAGGAAGGGCTTGGTGAAGTTCAGGAGATGATTGATATTTGTGATTTCGCTGTAGGTCAGTCACGTCAATTATACGGTTTTACTATGCACTCCGAAAGACCTAAACACCGGATGTACGATCAGTACCATCCTCTTGGTATTGTCCTTACTATCTCAGCCTTCAATTTCCCGGTTGCTGTTTGGTCTTGGAATGCTATGCTTGCTGCTGTTTGTGGTGATGTCAATCTTTGGAAACCCTCTTCAAAAACTCCATTAACTGCTATCGCCGTTCAGAATATAGTCGCACAAATCATTAAGGAAAACAATCTTCCGGAGGGTCTTTTTAACTTGGTTATTGGTAAGGGCTCCTCAATAGGGGAGAGGATGCTTAACGATAAACGTATACCCCTTATTTCTGTGACTGGCTCAACCAATGTTGGAAGACATGCAAATGAAGTTGTAGCAAAAAGATTTGGACGTATGATTCTCGAACTCGGTGGTAATAATGCTATTATTCTAACCCCGGAAGCAGATCTTAAAATAGCTATTCCTGCTGTGGTATTCGGTGCCGTCGGTACGGCTGGTCAGAGATGTACTTCAACCAGGCGGCTTATTATTCATGAAGCAATTTATGACAAAGTTAAGGACATTCTTCTCAAAGCCTATTCAAGCCTGAAAGTCGGTTCCTCTTTTGACGAAAAGAATCACGTTGGTCCGCTTATTGATAAAACAGCTGTAAAAACTTTTTCAGAAGCGTTAAGCATGGTCGTTGAAGAAGGGGGTAAAGTTATTTTTGGCGGTCAGGTTTTAACGGGTCTTGGGTATGAATCTGGTTGCTACGTTATGCCGGCAATCGTTGAAGCTCGTAATGATTATAAAATAGTTCAGGAAGAAACTTTCGCGCCTATTCTTTATCTTATCAAATATAATGGTAATTTGGATAATGCTATAAGTCTCCAAAATTCAGTAGTACAAGGATTATCATCCTCTATTTTCACAAATAATATGCGCGAAGCAGAGGAATTTCTTTCTCATAATGGCTCGGATTGTGGCATCGCTAACGTGAATATTGGAACTTCAGGTGCGGAAATTGGCGGTGCTTTTGGTGGTGAAAAAGAAACTGGTGGCGGTAGGGAATCAGGATCTGATGCTTGGAAAGCTTACATGCGACGTCAGACGAATACTATCAACTATGGCGATCAGTTGCCTCTTGCTCAGGGAATAAAATTTGTAATTGAGGATTAACATTTACTCCTCATTATGTCTATCACTCTTCTGATCTCATTAATATGCTGCGGAGTTGTTCCGCAGCATCCCCCTATTATTGAAGCACCAGCCTCCACTAATTTCGAAATTATTGATGAAACATATTCTGGAGTTTCAGGATAGTAAATTCCCTTATCCCTGATCGTAGGTAATCCTGCATTCGCGTTTACTACCAATGGTAATTCACTCTTTTCCTTAAATTCCTTTATAATGTATGCCATTGCTTCGAAACCATTTCCGCAATTCGTCCCAATATATCCTATGCCGGCTTTCTCAACTTCTTCACAGATTTGGGTTGGTGTATATCCCATCATTGTTTTGAAGTCTCCATCAATAGTCTTCTCAAAAGTGAATGTCGAAATAATTTCCAGATTCGTATTGTCCTTCGCCGCTTTTATTGCAATTATTGCTTCCTGAATATCTGAAAATGTTTCTATCAATAAAGCATCTGCACCGCCTGCCTCTAATGCACTTGCCTGAATTGAGTATGTTTCATACATCTCTTCTTCCGATGTATCTCCCATCATTAAAATTACTCCTGAAGGTCCAATAGATCCAAGAATTAAAGCCTTGTCTTTTACTCCGTCTTTGGATATCTCGGCTGCAGTTTTATTTATTTCGAAAATCTTTCTTTCGAGTGAATAATGTGAAAGTCGGTATTTATTTCCACCGAAACTGTTTGTCTTTACAAGCTCAGCTCCCGCTTTGCTGTATGCCTCCGGAATTTCCTTTACTAGCTTTGGATACGTTAAGTTTAATAACTCGGGACATTCACCTGGTTTCAATCCTTTGTTTTGCAACATTGTCCCCCACGCGCCGTCGCAAACCAGCAGTTTCTTAATCCCTAAAAGTTCGCTCAATCTATTCATTTTTATTTCTCTTGAAGCAATACTCAACATCACAAATGTTACACTGATAATCTTCTCTCTCTGCCTTCTCGCCTATCCCTATAAATCCACTGATGCTCTTAATAGGGATCATCAATGAACTTTCAGTCAGATTTACCCCGCAAAAACCGTTTGGTAGTAATCTGAACAATTTTTGTTGCTCGGAGACGTCCCAGTTGCAATACCCGGGACTATATCTGTTTGTAGTCTGAAAACCATAATGTGAAACTATTCCATTTAACTTTCCCTCTAAAATATTTCCCGCTTCCTCCGCAAGTTCAGAACCAATCACATCCAAAAGATAACCTTCCAACATTTCCCCCTTGCTCATCAACTCCTTCGATTCCTTTTCTAATTCTGGTCCAGCCGTTGCAACAAATATACACATCATATCCGATTTTCTGAATCGCTTTGTAATAATATTTCCTGTATTAAATTCGCTGTCAGAAATTCTAATCCTTTCCTTTTTTATCTCAACTTCATTACTTTGAAAAATCCTGAACCCGCATCTGATATTTTTTAGAAATCTGATTTTCGATATAGCATTACTTATTTGATTTTCAAATTCATCGTTATTATATACCTCACTTCTGAACCATTCCTTAATCAATTTGATCGGAAGCTTAATATCTTCTTGATTAATACTATATTCAAATGGTTCAGTGAATGTAGGATCTATCATATCCATATTATTTAGTATGTTTAATATTATTTAGAAAATCTAAAGCCTTTTGTGGATCGGGTGAATAGAAATCTGCATTGATTGACTTGGCGTATTCCATCGTCAATGGAGCTCCTCCAACCAGTACTGGCATTTTAGGGAACACTCCTTTTATTTCAGTTACAATATTTTCCATATTTAACATTGTTGTTGTTAATAGTGCGCTCAAGCATATGGCATCGGGTTTCTCAGTCCTGGCTGTTTCAACAAACTTTTTGGGAGTAACATCAACTCCAACATCAATTACTTCCCAACCCCCTCCTCTTATTATCATCCCAACAATATTTTTCCCGATGTCGTGTAGATCCCCCATCACCGTTCCTATCAGAACCTTTCCCTTGGATTTGATTTCATTGGACAGGAAAAAAGGTTTTATATGGATCATCGCAGTATTCATCGCCTTTGCTGAAATTAAAACATCTGGAACAAATGCTTTATTTAACCGGAACTTCTCTCCAATTCTTCTCATACCTTCAATTAGTCCGGCATTAAGTATTTCTGAAGGATGTATGCCCGAATTAATAGCCTTCAGAGTTAACTCATCGGCTCCCTCTTCTCCTTTTAGATCCGCTGGAAACAGGCTTGCTTTATTTACCTTCCCTCTCTCAACGCATAATGCTATTTTTTCTAAAATATTCTCCATACTCTTTCAAATATAAATTAATATAATTAATAATTCAAAATAATATATTTTGGCATCATAAAGCAAAAAATTTTACATTTTCTCTCTATAACCTGAAATCAATTTGTAAATTAAATTCAGGAGATGCGCTTGTAAGTATTGTTGATTGTTCATTTGGAGAAAGCAAAGTATCACTGTACTTTAAAGCTATCATCAGATTTTCAAATAACCTGTATTTCCCTAGCAAATAAAAACGTAAACCCTCCCCGTGCAATGGTTTAATAGTCATAAGTCCGGGTAAATCATTCTCAAATTCATAAATCGCAGTATTAAAATCATTCGTTCTGAAAACTATTAAACGTGCATTTAAAGAAAAATTATTCAAAACTGCATAATCAAAATCCTCCATAAGCAGATAACCTTTTGAAATACCTGGTGTAACCTCATCAGTAGGTACATATAATGAAAAATCACCCCTGGTTCTGATTCTGAATTTTCTTGAAACTTGATAACTGATTTCTGTACGGAAGGATAACTTCTTATTCACCGCTATTATCTCATGATCAGTGGATGATTCTATCCCTTCTTTTGACTTATACTTGCCTCTCACTACGCAATACAATTTCGGTAAGATTTTTACTGAATACTCTAATGATGCTTCATATCCATTTAAGTCACCTTTTAACCTGAATTGATCAAAGAACAAACTGAATTTTCCATATTCTGTAGAAACAGATATGGCTGAAAAAATCCCAAACTCTGAATAGGGAAACGAAGATGATTCAGAAAAAGGTGCAGAATGCAGTGAATAAAATTCTTGATCGTAATTCCTGATTGAAGTAAATATTGAAATGCCTTTTGCCGGACTCAGACTGAATGAATGCAGATATGAAAAAGCACTCCTCTCGATTCCATAATTCTTTGGAAAACTAAATGCTTGCTCACCCGACAAAATAAAATTATCAAACCTCATTTCATAAGCTACACTGTTTGACATAATAATTTCACTTTTACTAATAACCTGGTTCTCCTTCAGCCTTATGGGTTTATTATATGACATAAACATTGAAAGTAAGGATACCCTTATTTTCTCATAAAGCCTGAAATCAATAGATGTCCCATACAATGACTCTCTCAGATTGTGCTTTCTCTTCCTGCTCGTCGAATCTGTATGCGATCCGCTAAGATTAATTCCCGTCGCATTATCCAGGGAATCCGTAGTAGCATCAAAAAAATTCATACTACCCCATATGCTTAATGAAGTTAACGAAAAATTACTAATCATTAGATTTATCGGTACATATATCGAAACTCCTCTTAAAAATTTATATTCTGAGGAAGAGGTATATAACCTCGGTTTATAGGGTGGGGAAGAGATTGATGGCAGAATTGTGCTTTTTCTCTTCGGGAAAGGTGAGGATAAAACTATAGACTTCGCATGATTTACTATGAAATCACCGATTATTAGTTCCATCCCTGAAAATATATTAGAAAACGCAATTCCCCCGGAGAAAAAATCAGTATAATTTGTCTCGGCAAAGTCCCTTTCTGTCAATCCGCTAATTTGAAAATTCGATTGCTTTACAGATATCCTTGAATATGTTTTTGAACCGTACTCGTAACCCTTTTCATCTCCTGCAAGATTTGGTCGCACCATAGTCCTTGTTCGCAAATGAAAATTCTTCATTGCTGAAGTATTTGGTCTTATTTTGCTTTTATCACTCTCCGGTCTTTCCTCATAACTTTTGATCTTAAAAAATCCCCTGACTCTTTCAAAGAAAACTTGGTCAAGTCCTGGGACCATTCTCAGTTCTGCAACCGAAAAATACCTGTTATTAGTAGTTCGGTATTCAATAATTCTGTTTGCGCTATTAATGTCAAAAAAAGGAAGTTCACAAAGCTCATCTCTCGAAATGCTGTTCAAATCAATAGGATTTTCTAGAAGGGACTCAATTTTGTCTAAATATTCACTTTCCTCAAGATTATAATCCTCAGGACTTATATACGCTTCAACTTCATTAATTGGCGAAAGTGTTATCATCGAATCAGTCTGCGAAAAAAGAAAACACTGACTCAGCACAAAAAATGAAACAATAATACCTCTTGTACCTAATCTCACAAAGCACAACCCGTTAAAATATTTTATGTAAAAGTAATCAATTTATTACAAATATCAAATATCATCTCCGGGATCAACTACTCAAATCTTAAAAAAAAATAAAAATTTGAAACTCCCTTGTATTTAGCAAAATCCTGAATTAATCACCCAATTCATTCCCCATTTTTACCTTATTATTCTCCTTTTCACCCCTCTCCCCCCCGATTTCCCCCATTCTCTACCGTCCTTCCTTCGATATGAATACGTACTGAATACGTAGTGAATACGTACTAAAGCCGTGGTGAATACGTACTGAATACGTACTTAATTCGATATTAATACCTACTGGTACTTATTAAATTGCAGAAGAATAATTAATAAAAATTGTTAAATAAATTAAATAATGTTTGTATTTATTATAAAAATTCCTTACCTTTAAAAAAACTCATTATACTCAATCTCTGAATAACAGAAAGGATTCTAAATGGATAACAAAAACAAATTAATTTATTATACCAATAAGGATCTGACAAAAATACCATTACTTCAAAAACTAAGCAAAGAAGATATTTTTGGAATTTATCTTGTTTCATTAGTTTTTCCATTTCGCGTTAATAGCTTTGTCATCCAAAATTTAATTGATCCGGACAATCTCCCTGATGATCCGATTTTTCGTCTTACTTTTCCTCATCCGGATATGCTCTCAGAAAATCACTTTAGCAATCTTCACACAGCAGTTAAAAATAAATATCCAAAGGAAAAATTAAACTCCTTGATCTATGAAATTAGAAAAACCTTAAATCCGCATCCTGCTGGACAACTTACTTCCAATGTCCCGGTTGTTAATCACGAACCTGTAAAAGGACTCCAACATAAATACAGGGAAACCGCCTTGATCTTTCCAACCCAAGGCCAAACATGTCACTCATTTTGTACTTTCTGCTTTCGTTGGCCCCAATTCGTCGGAATGGATGACCTTAAATTTGCCACCGATGAATCTCTTAAATACCAGCATTATATTAAGGAGCATAAAGAATTGACAAATATCCTTATTACTGGTGGGGATCCAATGGTTATGAAAGCGCGCAATCTCGAGAAATATATCTCTCCTTTTCTTGAGGATGGATTTGAACATATTAGATTTATCCGGATTGGAACAAAATCTCTTACGTATAATCCTTTCAGATATTTGACTGATGATGATTCAGATGACATCTTACGTTTATTTAGCAAAATTAGTGAAAAAGGCAATCACCTTTCAATCATGGCTCATTTCAATCATCACATCGAATTACATCCACAACCTGTTCAGAATGCAATTTCAAGAATTCTTTCCACAGGTGCTTCCATTCGGTGTCAGTCACCCATATTAAAACATATTAATGATAGCGTTGATGTTTGGGTAAATATGTGGCGTGAACAGGTAAGACAGGGTTGCATTCCTTATTATATGTTTGTTGAAAGGGATACGGGGGCTCACGACTACTTTGCTATCCCATTGACTAAAGCTTATAAAATCTTTAGAAAGGCATTTAGTCAGGTCAGTGGATTGGCAAGAACTGTAAGAGGTCCTTCTATGTCAGCAACCCCGGGAAAAATTTTAATAGATGGCATTACCACAATTAATCAGGAAAAGGTTTTTGTCCTTAATATGATTCAGGCAAGAAATCCTGATTGGACAAAAAAGCCTTTTTTCGCTTCATTTGATAAAAAAGCAACCTGGATTAATCAACTTAAACCGGCATTTGGTGACAATGATTTCTTCTATGAAAAGGAACTTGAAAATATCACTCGTGGTAATATTTCCCTCGGTGCCTCTACAAATCCTTGGTCCTCTTCAATTATTAACTGATATTGAAAGTTCTGATTGTTATATGCTCTCGGTAAATACCTTTTCCTCCTTATCGGGAGCAATTCACTTCTTTTTTGTATATTAATACCTACATAATATTTTATTTTTATTAAAACCATATGTCTTTCGGAGCATTAAATGTTAAACAAACAACGCTTATATAAAATAGTATTCGAAAGCGATACAAAAGCCGGTAAACGATTTGACATCGCATTAATAGTGGTTATTCTTCTTAGCGTTTTTGTTGTTATGCTGGATAGTATACCCGGCCTTTTGGCTGAATACTTTAATTTTTTTCTTATCCTTGAATGGGGTTTCACTATTCTGTTTTCTATTGAATACGTCCTTCGTATATATATAAGTAAAAAGCCTATGAAATATGTCACTGGTTTTTGGGGAGTTATTGATTTATTAGCAATTTTACCAACTTTTCTTAGCCCCTTTTTTTATGGAGCTCAGTACTTTCTTATAATTAGAATACTCCGTCTGCTTAGAGTTTTTCGCGTTATGAGACTCTATAGATTTAGCTCAGAAGCATTAACTCTGTTAAGAGCATTAAAAACAAGTTCTCGTAAAATACTTATATTTCTTTCTGTTGTGATGACTGTAGTTGTGGTTCTCGGAACTGTCATGTACGTAGTTGAAGGAGAGGAAAATGGCTATACCAG
>JAAYVN010000027.1 GCA_012517155.1 Ignavibacteriales bacterium
GAGTCTGATAACAGACCATTTTTTTGCCCAGCTAAGTGCTGCTCCGCTACGCTCCGCAGCACTTAGCTCATACTTTACTTTAACCATTTACACAAAATTATTTACACTACCATTTAACCCGATTTTTTAAGAACTAACTCTGAAAAAGTCTTCTCTGCAACAGCCTGCTCCGGCGGATTACTCATTCGTTCTTGATGCACCGGATGCTGAAGGCTCTTTCTGATTTAATTTCCGTCTGAACTTCAATTGTGCTGTTGGTAGCGGATAATGTCATCCCCCATACGTGATCGGTCAGCGTTAAACCGGAACCCCAGAATACGGCATAAGCATCCAATCCGCCGAACAGATTCAACGCGTAACGGTAACCTCCCAGTAATGCACTGAATCCGCTCGTGTTCGTTCCTGCTCCCTGCTGGTATCCTTCTCCTATCGCTTTTAATGCATTCCCGTCATTATCAACGGCGGCTTTCAGATCAAAGAGTTCTGACATTTTCGGGATGTGCCAGCCTGCGGGACAAATGCCCTGCGCTCCTTCGGTTGTGCTGTATTGCATTGCCTCGTCCCAGTAATAGAGTCCCCCGTATTTTGTGCAGTTGTTTTCATCGTTGCTATGACAGTATTTTTCAACTGTTCCGTTGTTCCCCGGATAATGGTCGCCGTTTATTCTTGTTCCAATGTTAAGGTTCTCTTTCAGCCAGCATTGGTTTGCTATTTTTTGAGTGGTGTACATTTTTCCCTGATAGTTGACAAAGGTGATTCCGCCGCATGCGCGTACGGTGCTGAATGCCCAGACTTCGGAGTATGCAGAGCTTCCGTTGGTGTTCCACGCTCTTACCCGCCAGTAGTAACTCGCGTCTTTTTCGAGTCCGGTGATCTCTTTGCTGAGTACGTTCCCCACGCTGCTGTTGAATATATACGAGGTGAAAGAGGATGACTTTGAGCATTGAAGGGTGTAGTCCGCCGCTCCGCTTGCCGCATTCCAGGAGAGGGTGAGGGTTAACGGCTCGTCCCAGCTATGATTCATCGGCACGGCGAGGGTTGGTACCGCGGGGATTTGTCCCATGGAGAGATCCCGTACTTCGGACCAGGGGGATGTGCCGTGTGCGTTTGAGGCGCTTACACGCCAGTAGTATTTTACGTTGTTGTTAAGATTGGTTACTGTCATCGATGTATCGCTCCCGACATCCTGGTTATATACAGGGATCAGGAAAGAGGTCATTGTGGATACCTGTAGCCGGTAATTGGTTGCGCCGGTGGTTGACTTCCATCTGAAGGTTGGCGGATTGGAGAGGGATTGTGCATTGTCCGCGGGGTTTGATAGTGCCGGGGAGCCGGGGATGAAGCCGGTGCGGAAGCTGAATACCGACCACGCAGATGTGCCGTTTACGTTGGTTGCATTCACACGCCAGTAGTATCTTTTGTCCAGGGCGAGTCCGGTAATTTTTTTGCTTGTCACGTTCCCTACGTTCTGGTCGTAAACAAAGGTGTCGAATGAATCGCTCTCGGATACCTGCAGCATATAGTAGAATGCGCTTGCGCTGGGCTTCCAGGTTAAGACGGGGGAGACTACTACGTCCGTATCGCCGTTTAACGGGGCGGTTAGTTCGGGGGAGGTCGGGGGTTGTTGTGTGGGACTTACAGTGCTCTCGTCTTCGCTGCAGGAGATTAGAAGTAATGACAGGGTTATGATGACAAATAGATTTTTCATGGCTCGCCTTGCAATATGTTTGTTAAACAGTAACCGGAATTTTTGACCGGTTCTAACTTAGTGATTTTTTTGTTAATGTACAAAGGTCAAAGGGGGATTTTTGTTCCAGCAAGCGGGACAGGCGAGGTGTTGAGGGGTCATTCCGACTCAGTCGGAGTCATTTGGCTTCGCCGTCATTAATAGTCATTAGGTAGTCATTAATAGTCATTCCGACTCAGTCGGAGTAGTCATATATTGTAAAACAATCTTATAAAGTTTTCTCTGTGGTCTCTGTGTTTTTATCTCTGTGGTCTCTGTGTGAAACTGTTCCATTTGCCTGAGAACCTTTTCAGAAAACAAAATCCTCCTCCGGCGGAAGATAAAGAGAAAAGAAGGCAGAGGTAGAGGTGAAGTGGGAAAAAGGGTTGATTTGTTCCCGCAAGCAGGAACACCTCAACAAAAATCCCTCCCTCCATCTCTCGATATCCTCCCCTTCCGCCCCCGCTTCGGTGCAAAAAACACCTACCGCAGGACGATCCCTCCCTTTATTTTTACATCGTAAATATTTTTTTTTAACAATGAGGAGTTAGTTTTATGGCTATTATTTATCAAAATCCGAATGGGAAGATCGTTGGAAAACTCGGTCCCATTTACGCTAAAATGGTTAAGGGGAGAAATATCTTCGCAATCATGCCGATTCCAACCGGCAGATTGTACGAGTCCCTTACCGACCAGTACAAGAAGTTCAGGACTGCGGTTAAGTTCGCTTCCGCTCTCTCGGCTTTCCCTAAACTTAAGAAACTGAACGAGTCTCTCAGGGGAAGATTCTTCTCGGGATATAATGCACTTGTCTCGAAAAATCTTAAGTTCGTGGGAATCGCCACTCCGTCTGACAACTGCACAATTGTGGTTGAGGGCTTCGGGTTCGCAGCTACGGATATTGCGGTCTCGGAAACGGCGGTAAGTGCTACTGTTCCGGCTATGGATTCTCTGACTGAGATTCCCGAGGAAGCTGCTAATGTAAGGTTCCTGGGTTCGGTCGTTTATTCTGATGCAGTGGATCCGAATGATGAACCGTTTATGGTTACCACGCTCGAGAAAGAAGTACAGAATTACAATTTCTCCAATCCTTACAGCTTTTCTCATAATCTGAGCGCTTACCAGCTTGGACTGGCTGAGAAGTATCAGAGGAAAACTGTGTATCTGGCAGCAGTGATCGAATCGGAAACCGGGGCAAGACTTCTGAATTCATCTTCTGTAGCAGGTAGTGTCTAATCCCATCTCCCCTCTTCAGCAATGGAGAGGGGACCTCCTTTTTCATAAGACGAAGGAAGGGAATATTGATCTTTGTTTATTTGTTGATTTGTTCCCGCAAGCGGGACAGGTGAGGGGTTAATCTGCCTGGCCCGTGAAGCGGGGTGGGAATCTGTGTGTAATCTGCGAGAATCTGTGGTTAAGAGCTGGCAATCGCCGGAGGCAGAGGTAGAGGCAAAGGTAAAGGTAATCCGCCTGCGGCGGAGTCATTAGGCTTCGCCGTCATTACGACTCAGTCAGAGGAGTGGGAATGTATTTTCCCCCCTCCGCCGAGGCGGAAATTAAAGGGGGGTTTTATCTTTTAAGATTGGCAACCATTTATTGTAAAACAATCTTATAAGATTTTTCTCTGTCCGTTAGCTAACGGATAAAACTCAGCGTTCCGACAGAGTCGGATTGCGTTACGCCGTTTATGCCGACTTTGTCGGGACGTTTAAGAGCTATCAATAACTGGAGGGAAAAAGGGTAGAGGTGTTAAGGGGAGGATGGAAAAAACTTTAATAATAATGTAGAAAAAATTAAATATATGACTTTACAATCAAAAATATCGGTAATTGAAAAGGAACTTTCTTATATCCGGAAAAATCTGGATGAGATGCATTCCCTCCTCTCCGCCCTCGATTCCAAGGTGGACAGACTGGAAAGCTTCAAGAATAAAATCTACGGCGCCTTCATTTTGATTAACCTCCTTACGGCATTCATTATCGCAGCTTTGTCCAGGGAATAAAAATGAAAAATGAGATGAAAATGGTCATACTGATTCAAACGGATTTTGGGGCGACTGACGGACTGATGTCCGCTTCCTCAGCCGGTTCCGTTTTACGGGGATGTGTAAAAACTCCTTTTATAAAAGACTTCTTTTTCGTAAGTTGTGTCCTAATATATTTTTCATTATTCGTTGAACGAATGAGCGTATATAAAAAACTTTTAAGTATAATAGAAAAGAAGAAAGCCTGCTCGCTTATCCTGATTGATCCCGATAAGCTTAAGGGGGAGGATATTAAAAACTTCCTTCAAAAATGCGAAGAGAACGGGGTGGATGGAATTCTTGTGGGCGGCAGTCTGATGATGAGTGGTGATTTCGATGATTTTATTCTTGCGGTCAGGCAAGCCACTTCTCTGCCGGTTATTATTTTCCCCGGCGGTGTAAGTCAGGTAAATCCCAATGCGGATGCAATTCTTTTCTTGTCTATCATAAGCGGACGGAATCCGGAACATCTTATCGGCAAGCATGTGCTTGCTGCCCCGCTGATTAAAAAATCGGGGATTGAACCGATTTCAACCGGTTATATGCTGATTGAATCGGGGGGAAGAACCACCGCGGAATATATCAGCGGAAGCGCCCCAATACCCCGGAACAAACCGGAAATAGCTGTTGCTACTGCACTCGCGGCTGAATATCTTGGTATGAAACTGGTTTATCTGGAAGCCGGCTCCGGTGCTCAGTTCCACGTCCCCTTCGAAATGGTAAAGGCGGTAACTTCATATTGCTCCATCCCCGTGATTGTGGGGGGGGGAATACGGGATGCTGCAACTGCCGCTAAAATGGTTAAAGCCGGCGCTAAAATTATTGTCGTCGGAAACCACTTCGAGGATAAGGATAACTGGAAAGGACTGAAAGAGTTTACCGATGCTGTTCATGGTCACTTCGAAACTTGATTTTCCCCCCTAATTTTATCAGGAGATTATTAAATGGATTTGAAAAAATTTGCTCTTGAGTCTCTGGACGAAAGCTCCGAAACCAAACTGAATATGAAAAACGCCTGCCTTGATGATATTATCAGGGCGGTTGAGCTTGTGGCGGATACCTACAGGGCAGGGAAGAAAATGCTCCTTTGCGGTAACGGCGGCTCGGCAGCGGACTGCCAGCATATTGCAACGGAGTTCATGATCCGCCTGAGCCACGATATTCAGCGCCCGGCACTCCCCGCTATTGCTCTGACCACCGACTCGTCCAATCTGACTGCCGGAGGCAACGACATCGGATTCGATAACGTGTTTGCACGGAATGTGGAAGGACTGGGTTCGGAAGGGGATGTCCTGCTGGCAATTTCTACCAGCGGCAATTCACCAAATGTTATCAAGGCGGCAGAGATGGCAAGAATGAAGGGGATGAACGTTATCGGCTTCCTTGGAGGCACGGGGGGTAAGCTTAAACCATTGGTGGATGTGGCTGTGGTTATTCCTTCTTCGAATGTGCAAAGAATCCAGGAGGGACATATAACCGCTGCACATATCCTTTGTGAAGGAGTAGAGGGGAGTCTTTACCGGTAATATGAAAAAGCAATTCTTTTTTGATGTGCTTGTGGTTGGCGGAGGATGCAGCGGCTCGGCTGCCGGTATTCAATCCGCAAGACTTTCTGCCAGCACTTTAATTATAGAAGAAACTCCATGGCTGGGAGGAATGATTACTTCCGCCGGCGTTTCGGCTTTTGACGGAAACAAGTACGCCCTGGGGGGTGGGATTTTCGGCGAGCTTAGAAAAATGATTGAAGACCATTACGGCGGTCCGGATAAAACGTTTACAGGGTGGATCAGCCTTACCTGTTTTGAGCCTTCCATCGGTGCCGGTTTTCTGAAGGAAATTGCCGGACGGGAGGAGCATCTGCAGATCTGGTACAATTCGAAAGTTACCGGTATCATTACCGAAAATAATAAAATTATCGGCGCAACGGTAATGCGGGAGGATGGCGAAGAGGCAGAGGTGTTTTCCAAAATTACTATTGAAGCTACCGAGTACGGCGACGTGCTGGAAATGGCAAAGGTTCCTTACCGGATAGGGAGGGATGCGAAAAGCGATACCGGGGAAGCACACGCTCCCGAAATCCGGGACGGGGAAGTGCAGGATATTACTTTCTGCGCAACGCTTAAAAAGTTTGATAAAGCTGCTCCGCCGGTTACCCCTTCTTCCGGTTTTCATAAGCGGCTCTTCAGGAATTCAACTGAGGTGGATTCGGATACGAAGGATGAGAAATATCTTAATCATAAGCTCCATAACTGGGACAGTTTTATTTCGTACGCCGCCCTCCCGAATGGGAAATACCTGCTGAACTGGCCATTCCGGGCGAATGATTATCCGACCACGCTCGATATTTTCCTTCAGCCGGAAACCCGAAAGGAGCATTTCGAAAAAGCGAAGGAACTGACGCTTGACTATATCCATTATATTCAGACCACCCTTGGACATCCCGAATGGGGACTTGCAACCGATGAGTATCCGACTCCGGATAATCTTCCATTTATTCCTTACGTCCGGGAAAGCAGGAGGGTAAAAGGGGTAAGGCTGATGGTGGAAAAGGATGTTCTTCCCGCAAATGGTTCTTTCCGGCCTCCGCTGGTTAAGAGCAGCATTGCGGTAGGCGATTATTTTCTTGATCATCATCACAGCAAGGCTTTTTTACCTCCGGGGGAAAGACTTGAGGAGAATTATCCCGATAACGCTCCTTTCCAGATCCCTTTTGAAGCACTTATTCCGGAAAAGGCAGACGGGCTGGTCGTGGCGGAAAAATCTATTTCTGTAAGTCATATAGTTAACGGATGTTCAAGACTTCAGCCGGTGGTTATGCTTATCGGGCAGGCTGCGGGGGTTATTGCCGCCCTTTCCGTTTTGGAAGGGAAACAGCCGCGGAATCTGGAGGTTGCAAAGGTTCAGGAAAAACTTCTGCTTGCCGGCTGCCAGTTGTTCCCTTACAGGGATTTATATAACTCCGATCCCGCATTCTCTGAGGCGCAGTTGAAAGCCCTTGCGGGGGAGTTTAAGGATAACAAGGATTTTACGTATTATTAAATTTATTGAGATGTTAGAATGACAGGAAGTGTTATGAAAAAAATTGTGCTGTGTTTGTTTTTAATCAGTTCGTTTCAATTCGGACAGGTTCTGAATCCCCAATATTTTGCGGATAACGGGGAAGCTTATTTTAAATTCAATGTGTTTAACAAAGCGGAAATAAATGAGCTCTCGGCGGTTATTTCAATCGACAGGATTGAAGGGCATACCGTATATGCCTATGCAAGTGAAAAGGAATTCGGGAGTTTTCTTAAATATGGCTATGAGTATGAAGTGCTGAAGCACCCGGGGGATGTCCCCGCGGAAATGTCGAATTCACTGGAGGACGCAAAAGCCTGGGATACCTACCCCACCTATGATGTTTACGTTCAGATGATGAACCAGTTTCAGATGCTCTATCCGAATATTTGCAAAGTGGTTGACGGCGGTTCAACAGTGCAGGGAAGAAAAATTCTGTTCGCAAAAATTTCCGACAACGTTAATATGAACGAGGATGAACCTGAATTCATGTTCTCCTCAACCATGCATGGCGATGAAACAACCGGCTTCGTTCTGATGCTGAGACTTATTGATTCGCTGCTTAACAGTTACGGGGAAGATCCGAGAATCACAAATCTTGTGAACAGCATGGAAATCTGGATCAATCCGAATGCGAATCCGGACGGAACATACCGGGGTGGCAACAATACGGTAACAGGAGCAAGACGGTACAATGCAAACAGCATAGATATAAACCGGAATTTTCCTGATCCCGCCGCAGGTCAGCATCCCGACGGTAATGCCTGGCAGCCGGAAACTATCGCCATGATGAATATTTCGAGGGACAAGAACTTTGTGCTCTCAGCCAATTTCCATGGCGGCGCAGAGGTGGTTAACTATCCGTGGGATACCTGGTCAAGACTTCATCCCGACAATAACTGGTACTACGCAATTTCAAGAAAATATGCGGATACGGTGCATGTTTACGCCCCCTCCTCGTATTTAAGGGATCTGAATAACGGAATAACCAACGGTTATGCTTGGTACAGAATAACCGGAGGAAGACAAGACTATTTCATTTACTTTGAACGGGGAAGGGAAGTTACAATTGAAATATCCTCCACCAAACTGCTAAGCGCTTCACTCCTCCCCGCTTACTGGGGCTATAACAAGCGATCGTTCCTGAATTTCATGGAGGAGAGTCTGAAAGGATTGCGGGGGGTGGTAACCAATCCGCAGGGGGCTCCCGTTAAAGCGAAAATTACAATTCAGGGGCATGACTTCGATAATTCCGAAATATACTCCGATTCGCTTACAGGGAATTACCACCGGATGATTGCACCCGGAACTTATACGGTAGTGATATCGGCGGATAGTCACTTCACGGAAACTTACACAAATATTTCGGTTCAGGCGAACGGAATAACCACCCTGAATGCCGTGCTGGAACCGACCGATCCAACCCCGGTTGAACTTACTGCCTTTACTGCCCGGGCAAACGGGAATAAAATAATCATCGAATGGGCAACGGCTACGGAAACGAATAATAAAGGATTTGAAATTGCCCTTAAACGAAAAGGAGCCGCAGGATCAACTCCGGAAATTTTATGGATTGACGGGAAGGGAACAACTTCCGAAATGAATAATTACCGGAGTGAATTTGCTGCGGGTAAAGGAATTTATCTCGTTAGTCTGAGGCAGGTGGACTTCGACGGAACCTCCGCCGTGTTGGGCGAAACAGAGGTATCGGTGGATGCACCGGCAGTTTTTGCGCTTCATCCGAATTACCCCAATCCCTTTAATCCTTCGACCACAATATCATTCAGTTTGCCGGAGGATTCGAAGGTGGTGTTGAAGATTTTCGACGTTCTTGGAAGGGAAGTCTCAACTTTGATTAACAACGAAATACCGGCCGGAGAACACAGTTTTGTCTTTGATGCAACAGGGCTTTCGAGCGGAATTTACCTGTACAGAATTGAAACTTTTGATGCTAAAAGTAATCAGGTTTACTCTGAAATATCTAAAATGTTACTAAATAAATAATTTGCATATAATTTCGTAAATATATATATTAGTGAAATGTATGTGAGTTTTCTCGAAAAGTCTGTGTTTTTGGAGAGAATTATAGTACAAATAAGAAAATAAGTTATTTTTATTAATTATCTAGGAGTTAAAAAATGAGAAAAATGTACATAGCAGTTTTCTTTGTGTTGTTTGCGAGCTCATTTGTTTTGGGTCAGCTCAACCAGATTGCTAACCACAATGTTTTTGATGTGACCGGACAGCCTGACACACTTCGTCCTTATTCATCGGATAAAGGTGCCCGATCGGTTGCATATGCCGGAGATATTGACAGCGACGGAAAAGTAGATTTCGTGGCAACGGATTATACAAACGGCGGACGAGTTCACTGGCTTGAACTCAATAACAATAAACTGGAAATCGTCTGGTCTTCTCAAACCAGAGTTGGTGTTTCCTCCGGCAGCACCCCGCGCTGGGTTCAGGTAGGTGACCTCGATGGCGACGGAAATAAGGAAATTATTTTCCCGCTGACAACCACAGCAGCTGACTTTGCTATTCACGTATATGAATATCAGGGAAGTGACAACGATATGGGTACCGAACCTGCTTTCATTTTACCGGCAGACTATTTCGTTGGTCAGACCCCTCCTGCTCCACAGGGACAGACTTTCAGAACCAACAGAGAAGTTGCTAAAGTTTATGACTTCGACGGCGATGGAATGGACGAATTAATAATGACCCACAGAAACAACAGCGTTTATATTCTTGGTGTTGACGGACCTTTCCCGGGTGGATTCACCAGCTGGCAGCTTGAAGGTGGGCATCCTACTCAGGTTCCGGTTAACAGCTATTCCTGGTCAGCTTCTCACTGGCATTCAATTCCGGCAGACCTTAATGGCGACGGAAAGATTGAAATAGTTAACCATCACTGGAATAACTGGGGCTTCTGGTCAATTATTCCTGCCGGAACAGATTCATACAGATATCCCGATACTTCAGTTGCTAAATTCTATACCGAGATCTTCAGAGATACCCCTACAGGCGACCAGGTTTCCTATATGGGTATTGAGGCACCGGATGTTGATGGCGACGGAAATGACGAAATCGCAGGTATATTGTACGGCGGGTCGGCAAATAACTATGCTCTCGCTCTTATTGATATGTCACCGGCTGATACCGGTCTATATATCTGGGAACAATCAAAAGGCGACATTATTTCAAGAGCAGGCTGGACAGCAGGCGGAGTTGAAAACGGTTCCTTCTGGGGAATTGCTTCGGGTGACTTGAATGGAAACGGAAGAGATGAGATTTTCCTGGGTGGTACCGCAAGTTATCAGATTGTTGCTGTAGAGTATAAAGGTTCGGGAAGCGTGTTGGATTCAAACAGTTATACCAATACCGTGATTTGGGGCGGAGCTCCTACTTCCTGGTATCAGATTGATATCTATGACTCACTTGGAACAGTTGACTCAACCTTCACTGAATCACCTTTCATTTCCAAGATGGTTGCAGGATTCGATTATAATAACAACGGCAAGAAAGACCTGGTGGCTTCCTACCAGAGTATATACGACTCAACAACAATTAGAAATTTTGTGTGGAATACCGACTCCGCAAAATTCGTTATGACCTCATCAGTAAAAGTTAACAACCTTAATAAATTCAACGTTTACCTGTTCGAATACGGTGCAACCGGAATCGAAGTAAGGGAACTTGATATTGTAAATCCGGAAGATTACGTCCTCGAGCAGAACTATCCTAACCCGTTCAACCCATCCACCACGGTTAGATTCTCACTGCCGGTTGACAAGAAAATCAGCCTCAAGATTTATGACGTGCTTGGTAATCTCGTTAGTACACTTATTGACGGTCAGGATTTTGTCAGCGGTTCATACGAAGCAGTATGGAATGGCAAGAACAGTTTTGGAGCAAGCGTTGCAAGCGGTATGTACATTGCCGAATTACAATACGGGAACTTCTCAAAGACTATCAAGATGCAGTTATTGAAATAATAACTGTTGTTTAGAATTTAATAAGCAGGACGTCAGCAATGACGTCCTGTTTATCATATTATTCCGTTCAAATTCAGGGGATCTTAATTTGAAACCACTCTTCGGAAATCAACTCCGGAACCCCCCTCTTTTTGTGCGGACACTTTAATTTTCGCATGCTGTTATTGCATGTATTTAAAATTTGCATAAATTTTTTTTGAAATAAATAAAAACATTTTACTATATTTAAAAAATTATTTTTAATTAATAATCTAATACCACAAGCAATAAGAGAAGGACTTAGGATGAAAAGAGTTGTACTTATTTCCGCGCTGTTTTTTCTAGTCTCGATTCCCCATTTATTTGCAGGAACCACGGGTAAATTAGCCGGAAGGGTAACAGATACCGACACCAAGGAAGGGTTGTTCGGTGTGAATGTTATTCTTGAGGGAACTAATTTTGGCGCCGCAACGGATATTAACGGATATTACATGATCAATAATATTCCCCCGGGGGATTATACCGTAACATTTTCGGCAGTAGGCTATCAGAAGAAATCATTTACTAAAGTAAAGATTTCTGTGGACTTCACGTCCAAACTCGATGTTGATCTTGGCGTTGAAGCAGTTCAGATGGAAGCTATAATTGTTGAGGCTAAACAACCTCTGGTAAGACAGGATTTAACTTCCTCCCATACTTCAATAGACGCCACACAGATTTCGAGCTTACCGGTGGAAAGCATCAGTCAGATTTTAACTCTTCAGGCGGGAGTTACCACCGGCACCGGCGGGGATATACATATAAGAGGCGGACGTTCGAACGAGATCGCCTTCACGGTTAACGGAGTTTCGATATCGAACCCCTTTGACAATACAGCAACGGTAACTATCGCGACAAATGCTATTCAGGAACTCTCCGTGATCAGCGGAACTTTTAATGCTGAGTACGGCGGGGCGATGAGCGGAATAGTCAATACTGTGACAAAAGAAGGGGGAAATGATTATAAGGGATTTCTCTCCTTCTATACCGGAGATTATCTTAGCACCCGAAAGGAAACTTTCTTTAACGTTGATAAATTCTCCGGTCTTAATAATATGGTGGGAGAACTTACTTTCGGCGGACCCATCCCCGGGACAAATAAAAGTCTCGGGTTCTTTGTCTCCGGAAGATATAATGATAATAAAGGCTGGCTTTACGGGATAAGGCAACACGTTACATCCGACTCGATTTTTATAAATCCGGATGATCCTAATGATATCCGGTTAGCTATGAATGGTGATATGTCAAAAGTTTCAATGAATCCAAGCAGAAGATTCAGTGGCACCGGTAAACTGACATATAAACCGACAACAACAATAAAATTAAACTACGACCTTATATATTCAATTTCTGAAGGTCGGAGTTACAGTCACGACTGGAAATATAACCCCGATGGATTGCCGGAATACCATGATAACGGTATTACGAATGTTTTTGAGTTAAGACATGCGGTAAGCAATTCCACTTTCTATTCGCTAAAGGGTTCTTACAATATCAATTATTACAGCAGCTACCTCTACCCGATGTTAAATTCCGACGGGAGCGAAGTGACCTTTAGAGCAAACATGAATCCGCTTGACTACATTGCCGATCATAGATATCAACCGATAGAAAAACTTGTGCGCCCTAACAGTTATACTTTTTATCTTGGCGGAACTTCGAACGATCACAGCTATGAGGATGCGAAAACCTTCCTTGGAAAGTTTGACATTACCAGCCAGGTATCAAGAAATCATGAGGTTAAATTCGGACTTGAGGGGAGATTGCATACACTTGAATACAGATATTTTTCTGTGAGAAGGGATAGGACAACATACACAACCCCGACTGTTCTGGATCTTACTTCTCCCTATAGTGACTATTATAAAAAAGAGCCGGTTGAGTTTTCCGGGTATATTCAGGATAAAATGGAATTTGACAACCTGATAGTTAACCTCGGTTTGAGATACGACTATTTCGATGCGAAATCACAATACTCATTGAACATTACTTATCCCTCGCCAAATGATCCCAAGCTTCCTCCGTATATAGATAAATCCACACTTCTTGGCGATTCAAAGGCAAAGCATCAAATAAGTCCAAGGCTTGGAGTCTCATTCCCGATTACGGATAAAGGTATTATTCACTTCTCCTACGGACACTTCTTCCAGATGCCGCCTTTCAGATATCTCTATGCAAACTCATCATTCAAGTATAGCTTTGCATCAGGAGAGCCTACTATCGGCAACGCAAACCTTAAACCTGAAAAAACAGTTTCATACGAGATCGGACTGCAGCAGGAGCTGCTGCCCGACCTGGCGTTCAACGTAACGGGATTCTACAAGGACGTGCGCGATCTGCTTGCGCTTGAGAATATCAGAGTTAGCGGTGACCAGACTTATACAAAATACGTTAACAAGGATTACGGAAATATCAAAGGGGTAACTTTCTCCCTGACAAAGAGAAGAACCGGTGAGGATATGCTGGGAGTAACGCTTGATTATACGTTGCAGGTTGCTGAGGGAAATGATACTGATGCGGATGCATTTTTCCTTGACCTCTCATCCGGAAGGCAAAGTGAAAAAACAGTTATCTATTTGCCGTGGGACCAGACACACACGCTTAACGCAACAATCAGTTTTGGTGTGCCGAATGACTGGAACCTGAGTCTTATCGGACAGCTTGGAACCGGTCTTCCTTATACGCCAACCCTTTATGAACAGCAAGTACTGCTGAGAACTAACAGCAGCAGGCGCCCCTCAACGGCAAACGTTGATCTGCTTGCGGAGAAGATGTTCAATTATATGGGAATCAAGTTCAGCGTATTCCTGAAAATATTCAACCTGTTCGACACCCTCAATGAGAGATTGGTCTATGGCGATACCGGAAGATCCACCTATACCCTTCAGTTAATGCAGGGAGGTGTTAAATCTGCACAGAACCTAGCCGACAGGGTTGAAGGAATTCACTCAACGGAAGATTATTTCAGCAGACCGAACTATTACTATCCTCCGAGGGAAGTAAGACTTGGAATGTCATTGGAATTTTAAACGAGAAAGATATACAAGAAAAAACAAAGATTATGATAATATGAAGAACACATCAACTAAAACCGATTTTAATATAAATTTTCTTTTGGTTGTTTTGCTTAGTGTGATGATTGGCGGAACTTCGTTTGCTCAAAGGCTTACAAGCGAGGCTCAGTTGCAAAGCGAGATAGATGCGGTTAAAAGTTTTATTAATCGCGTTAATTCAACCCAGTATTCACCGGTTTCGACACAGCAAATATACAAACCAGAGGATAATTTCAGATTGCAGAAAGAAAATCAGACCAACGCTTACCAGCGAAAACATTATCTGATGAATGCAAACAGAATAACCACGGAAGTATACAGTTACGGTGGTATTGCCCCGGGATACGGACTGCTCCGCGGCGTGAACAACGGAGTTTGGAAAGGACTTTCGTATATTTTCCAGTTTTGTCCTTTTGTTGGAGCCTCGGTTCCTGATAATTCCGATCCAACAAAAAGACTGAAAATAATATCTGACGGATTGTGGGATTACCCAACCCAGGCCTATCAGTTAAGGGAAGTGAACCCTACAGGAGATACTCTATGGCAGTTCCAGCCCTTACCCGGCTATGATGACGAAAATCAGGAATATATGGCATCTAATCCGGCACCCGATTTGAACAAGGACGGAAAACCGGACAGCTGGCCTTCGACCTGGTATAATGCAGTCCTTGGAAAATACGTATGGCCCGGTTATCTGGCTCAGGATGCGGAAAATGCAGATCTTGAAGTATTCTGGGCAATGGACGACAGGGACAACCGTGAGTTTAACTACTTCCCGTTCCCCGGTGATTTTGTAAGAAGAGGACTGGGAATTCAGATAGACGGCAGAGGATTGCAGTGGAGCAACACACTTGCTGAAAACGCAATCTTCTTTATTTACACAGTAGCAAATATCAGCTCGAAAAATCTAGACACCATGTACTTTGGAGTTTACGGAGATTGCGATGTGGGAGGCGGTTCACCTGAAAATACGGATGACAATGGATTGTTTATTCCACCCCATGATGTTCCGGGCTATCCGACTGTTGCGAACATTCCGGTATATTCAAGAAGTGTTGTTTATTTCTGGGATCCGGATGGCAAGGGAGATTATGGACTTCCGGTTGGTTATGTGGCATGTAAATATCTTGAAAGCCCGGGTAAACCAAATGACGGGGTTGATAACGATGGTGATTTGATGACAGATGAAAGTCAGGAAGATAATATTGATAATGACGGAGACTGGAACCCGGCAACGGATGATGTGGGACAGGATGGAGTCCCAAGCACAGGTGATTTAGGTGAAGGAGACGGATTGCCTACACGCGGTAAAAAACTCCCCGGCGGCGCCCTTGATCCTTTATTCCCCGGCGAACCTAATTTTGAGTACACAGACCTTGACGAGGCAGATCAGATTGGATTATCCAGTTTCAGCAGTTGGACTTGGCCGAATGACCGGGTTTCCAATGATGAAGGGATGTGGAACAGAATACGGGCGGGAAATTTCAGCCCTGATGGAATTGCTCAGGCAACGGACATAGTGTTCTGTTTTGCTTCCGGAGACATTTCCCTGGCTGCTCAGGAAACCAAAAGAATTTCTTCTTCCCTGCTTTTTGGGGAAGACTTAAATGATCTGCTGGTTACTGCTGAAACTGTTCAGAGAATTTATAATGCCAACTACCGGTTCTATAGACCACCGGCAAAACCAATTGTTAACGCGATTGGTGGAGATAAGAAAGTAACACTTTACTGGGATTCCAGAGCAGAAGGAAGCAATGACCCGCTTACCGGTATGGACTTTGAGGGATATGTGATTTACAGAAGCACTGACCCAACGTTCAGCGATATTCAGGGCATAACCGATGGAAAGGGAAACTCGTTTTTCTCAAGACCATTAAAAGACCTTACTGGAACTGATGCCAGATTTGATCTTATTAATGACTGGGCAGGTTATCACCCGGTTTCTTACAGGGGAAGAGGTATTCAATATTATCTTGGTGACGACAGAGGACTTGTTCACACGTATGTCGATTCGAATGAAGTGATAAACGGACAAACGTATTATTATGCGGTTGTTGCCTATGACCATGGCGATTCGGTGGGAGTACCTCCGACAGAAACAACAAAGAAGATTACGCTTGACGCAATAACTTCAAAATATGAATTTGATGTTAACACAGTAGCGGTTGTACCCGGTCCGCGAGCCGGAGGATATTTATTCCCCGATGAGTCGGCACTTGCATTGACTCAGAAGGCAGGAATCGGAAACGGAAAAATCACGATGAAGATTGTGAATGATCTGCTGGTTCAGGACAACGTGGAATATGATATAATCTTTTCCGACACATTGCGGGATGGAAATACGGTTACGGCAGCGAAGAATTTTTCTGTTCTGAAACTTGCAGATATAACAGATATGGTAAGCTTTACCGATACGAATTTTTATAAACTTAATCACGCGAATCTTAATAAATCATTTATTCCGGTAGTCACCGATGAATCGGGAAAGGCTTATACGGAAAACAGTGATTATATAATTGACTACGAGCGGGGATTGATAAGAAGAACCGGTTCAACAACTATGGCGCTCAGCAAACCGTACAAAGTTGTGTACAGGCATTACCCGATAAGCCAAAGCACGTTGTTGAAATATGAAGACGGCAACTCGGTTTTTGATGGTTTGCAGATAAAAGTTCAGGATTATGAGCAGTTGATTATTGATACAATTGCAACAAAATGGTCAACTGGATCAACGAACTTCGATTTTACAATTGATCTGACAAAGCTGGCATTTCCGCGAAAGAAAAGATATCCGGCAAACTATGAGGTGAAATTCTCGGCTGCCAATATTGACTCGGCAAAAATCGGTACGCAGCTCGGTGTCTATCCCGTACCCTTCCAGGTTGTGGATGTAACCACCGGAGTTCCGGTGAGAGTCTGGACATACGTTATTGAAAATGCCGCGACTAAAAACTTTAAATATGACTTTGGTGAAGAAATAATTTTCTTTAACTCAGGTTCGAACGGAGTTATCTCGGACACCTTGACCTGGAGTTTATTGGTTAAAGCACCGACTGATTCGGGAGTAACGCCAGTTGCGCCAACGGATGGAGATGTTTTATATATAAGAACAGAAAGACCGTTCAACAAGTATGACCGTTTCTCATTTACCAGCAAATCGGGACAATTCAGCAACAGTGAAGCGAAGTCAAGACTTGATAATGTGTACACCGTGCCGAATCCTTATGTGGGATATAATGAGGTTGAACCAACGAACAAGCTTCCCGGAAGATCGCGCGGGGAGAGAAGAATCTATTTCGAGAATCTGCCTCCTAAATGTACGATAAAAATTTACACGTTAAGCGGAGACTGGGTTCAGACAATAGAGCATGAATCAACTTTTGATAATGGTCGTGAATACTGGAATCTATTGAATTCAGACGGTTTTAGCATCTCTTACGGAATATACTTTGCACATATTGATGCCGGAGAGATAGGGGAGAAACTAATTAAATTTGCAATAATTAAATAATATTAGATCTCTAATAACTTTAAATATGATCTAAGGAGATTTAAATGAAGATAAAGATTTTAATAATAACAATATTAATCTGTACCGCAGGATTTGGACAGAATATAAGTAAGAGCGGATCAACAGCAGCGCAATTCTTAAAAATCGGAGTGGGAACAAGGGCAATTGGCATGGGAGGAGCATTTTCAGCCACCTATGCCGATCTCAGTTCGATATACTGGAATCCTGCAGGAATAGCGGGAATATATAGCCGGGAAGTTCAGTTTAATCACGTTGACTGGATAATGGATGTAAATTATGATTTTGCATCGTTTGCTATGAAAACGGGAGATATTGGAACTTTGGGTGCTTTCGTTTCCGTTCTATCGATGGGAGAAATGCCTGTGAGGACTAATGAGCAGCCTGAAGGAACCGGAGAGTATTTTAATGCCGGTGGACTTCAGATAGGGCTGTCATATGCAAGAGAGCTCACGGATAATTTCTCAATTGGGTTCAATGCAAAATACGTACGCGAACATATTTGGAATATGTCTGCTACAGGGTTTGCTCTGGACATAGGAACATTGTACAAAATCAACATTCTGAACGAATTTCGTCTGGGTGCAAGTATATCTAATTTCGGAACTAAGATGAGACTTGACGGAAGGGATGTTCTTAAGGTAATTCAAGTTGGTGGGTCACAGGGGAATCTTATCAATACGAAGATTGAACTTGATGAATACGATATGCCGTTGTTCTTTAGAGTGGGAATTGCCGCAGATGTTGTTAAGGAACAGGATCATCTCCTGACGGTGGCACTGGACGCAGTACATCCCAACGACAACTCGGAGGCGATTAATTCGGGGCTGGAATATTCCTGGAATAATATAGTCTTTTTGCGAGCCGGGTATAAGTCGTTGTTTGAACAAAACGGCGAGCAGGGACTGACCCTGGGTGCCGGAATTAACTATAAAATCTTTGATGCGGTTGCACTAGCGCTGGATTATGCATACGAGGATTTCGGTATTCTCACTAATGTGCATTATTTGACGGTGGGAGTAAAATTTTAGTTTGAATTAGAGTGTGTTTCAGATAAAGGAAGAAAGATGGATATTAATTTAGTTAAAAAATTGGTTAAGGTGCTCGAGGAAAGCAAGCTTTCGGAACTTGAAGTAGAGCAGGAAGGACTGAAGGTAAAGCTTTCGAAAGGAACCGCTTTCAAAGGAGAAACTTTTGCGCCGCATCACTTTGTTCCTCAACCTCAGTTTCATGGTATTGAATTAAAGGAGAGTAATGAGGTCAAAGATAAAGCAGAACCAGCCGCACAAGCAAAAGACCTGCATGAAGTGAAATCACCAATAGTGGGTTCATTTTACCGGGCTCCTTCCCCGGATGCTGAGCCTTATGTGAGGGTGGGAGACAGGGTTTCTACCGGAACGGTTTTATGTATTGTTGAAGCAATGAAACTAATGAACGAAATAATTTCCGAAGTTGACGGTGAAATAGTCAAGATACTTGTGGAGAACGGACAACCGGTTGAGTATAATCAACCATTGTTTCTGGTAAAAATATAATATCAAAGAGAGGCAGTGTGTTTAATAAGGTTTTAATAGCAAACCGGGGAGAAATTGCGCTCAGGATAATAAGGAGTTGTAAGGAACTCGGTATTAAAACGGTTGCTGTTTACTCGGAAGCAGATAAGGAAGCTTTACATGTTACTTTTGCAGATGAAGCTGTATGCATAGGACCACCGCAGAGTAAAAACAGCTATCTGAAAAGTACATCAATAATCTCAGCCGCAGTAATAACAGGAGCGGATGCTATTCACCCCGGCTATGGATTTCTGGCTGAAAACGGCGAGTTTTCAGAAATTTGTTCAGAAACGGGGATTAAGTTTATCGGTCCATCAAGAGAGATGATAAGAATGATGGGGGATAAGGCAACCGCGAAGGAAACGATGCGGAAAAAAGGAGTTCCTGTAGTTCCCGGCAGTGACGGAATAATTAATGATGTTAATGAGGGGAAGAAAATAGCTTCAAAAATTGGATATCCTGTAATTATAAAGGCAACAGCCGGTGGCGGGGGGAAGGGGATGCGGATTGTTGAGAAAGAGGAAGATTTTGAAACCCTGTTTCAAATGGCCAGAAGTGAAGCAGAAGCTGGATTTTCCAATCCTGATGTTTACATTGAAAAGTATCTTGAAAACCCAAGGCACATTGAATTTCAGATTTTGGGGGACAAATACGGGAATGTATATCACTATGGTGAAAGGGACTGCTCTGTTCAGCGAAGGCATCAAAAACTTATTGAAGAAGCACCATCACCAATAATGGATGAAGACTTGCGAAAGAGGATGGGGGAGGCTGCGGTGTTGGGAGCGAAAAGCATTAACTATGAGGGGGCGGGGACTATAGAATTTCTTGTTGACAAATACAAGAACTTCTATTTTATGGAGATGAATACGCGAATCCAGGTTGAGCATCCTGTGACTGAACAGATATATGATGTGGACCTTGTACGCAATCAGATACTCGTAGCCGCCGGTGAAAAAGTTGATACACTTCCTTTGCAGGAACCCTTGGGGCATGCTATTGAATTCAGAATTAATGAAGAAGATTGGGAAAAAGATTTCAGACCCTCCCCGGGAAGGATTGAATCGCTGAATGTACCGGGTGGTTTCGGGATAAGGGTTGATTCTCATGTATATCAATCGTATATTGTACCGCCTTATTATGATTCTTTGGTTTCTAAATTAATTATTTGGGGAAAAAACAGAGAGCGTACAATTAAAAGGGCAAGAAGAGCACTGGAAGAGTATGTGATTGAAGGAATTAAAACAACTATTCCGTTTCATCTAAAAGTGCTTGAAAACGAAAAATTTATTTCAGGAGATTTCGACACTTCTTTTTTGGATAATTTTCTGAAAGATATTAAACTAAAGAGTTAAATTTTTTTTTGGAGGAATGAATGAATATACCCGATGGTTTAAAATATACAAAAGAACACGAATGGGTTAGCCTGGAAGGAAATGTTGCAACGATAGGAATAACCGATTACGCACAAGGAGAACTGGGAGACGTTGTTTTTATTGATATAGATCCAAACTTGTCCGAAGTAACTCAGGGTGGAAATTGCGGCACTATCGAAGCGGTGAAAACCGTAAGTGAAATTTATGCTCCTTGCAGCGGAAAAGTGTTGGAGATTAACCCGGTGCTGTCCGCAAATCCTGAAACAGTGAACCAGGATCCTTACGGTACCGGCTGGATGCTCAAAATAGAAATCACAAATCCAGCAGAACTTGATTCCCTTCTTGATACAAACGGATATCGTGAATTAATAGGACAATAAGTATCCTTTTTCATAAAAAACCGGTAGTGCTGCCTGTATTGGGCAATGCTACCGGTTTCTTAACTTTTAAATATGAATGAAAACACCAGAAACAATACTAATTATTGACTTCGGATCGCAATACACTCAACTTATAGCAAGACGTGTAAGGGAGAGAGAGGTGTATTCTGAAATTTTCAGTCATAAAATCTCTCTTAAAAAAATAAGAGAGATCAGCCCAAAGGGAATAATTCTTTCCGGTGGGCCAATGAGTGTTTATGAAGAAGACTCTCCGCAAACGGACCGGGAAATATTTAATTTGGGAATTCCGGTTTTGGGAATATGTTACGGTATGCAGTTGATGTCTGAATATCTGGGAGGGGAGGTTAAGGCAACATCTGACCGGGAATATGGGAGAGCGTTATTAACGAGTAAAGAAGAAGGGAAGTTATTAAGGGGATTAAGTTCAGAGACCATTGTGTGGATGAGTCACGGAGATTTAGTGGAAAAGCCCCCGAAAGGATTTCGAGTGGTGGGAACGAGTGACCATACTCCGGTATGTGTGATTGAAAACGAAAAGAAAATGTTTTTTGGAGTTCAGTTCCATCCCGAAGTAAGCCACACAGCAGAAGGGGGAAAAATCATTGAAAACTTTTTATTCGGAATTTGCGGATGTGCGGGGGACTGGACGGCGGCGAACTTCATCTCAAAGAGCGTTGACAAAATAAAAGAAGAAGCCGGCGAAAGTCAAGTGATTTGTGCATTAAGCGGCGGGGTGGATTCAACTGTTGCCGCAGTGCTGGTACACAAAGCCCTTAAGGAACGACTCCATTGTATACATATTAATAACGGATTGATGAGGAAGGACGAGAGCGGGGAGGTGGTAAGACTTTTCAGGGAGAAATTAGGACTGGAAGTTTCGAATGTTGATGCGACTGAGTTGTTCCTTGGCAGACTTAAAGGAGTATTTGAACCGGAGAAGAAGCGCAAAATTATTGGAAACACATTTATAGAGGTGTTTGAAGGAGAAGCAAAAAAAATTAAAAACGCAACGCATCTTGTTCAGGGGACGTTATATCCGGACGTGATCGAATCCGTTTCTGTAAAGGGGGAGTCTGCAACAATCAAGACGCATCACAATGTAGGAGGGCTTCCTGAGAAGATGAATTTGAAATTGATTGAACCATTCCGGGAATTATTTAAGGATGAGGTGAGAAGGGTTGGACGGGAACTTAGTATTGATGAGGAACTAATAAAAAGACATCCCTTCCCGGGACCGGGATTGGGGGTAAGAATACTCGGAGAAATTAATCGGGAGGAACTTGAAGTTTTACGAAATGCTGATGAGATATTTATTGGTGAAATAAAGAAAGCCGGAATCTATGATGAGATTTGGCAGGCATTTTGTGTATTGCTTCCGGTACGTTCGGTTGGGGTAATGGGGGATGCTCGGACATATGAGAACGTTCTTGCATTAAGGGGAGTCACTTCGACAGACGGTATGACGGCTGATTGGTATAAGTTTGATTATGAATTTCTGGCAAGAGTATCAAATCTCATAATAAACAAAGTCAAAGGGGTAAACCGGGTTGTTTACGATATTAGTTCCAAACCACCATCAACGATTGAATGGGAGTAGGAGATGAAAATCAGACGAACGGTGATAATAATTTTTGTTGCAATTCTAATTTCCGGATTTTGTTATTCCCAGCAAGAACAACCGATGGGGGAATTATTAAAAGAGGGACTAAGCCTGTTTAAGGCAGGGGAATACAGTGGTGCAATCGAGAAATTTGATCTTGTGATTAAGACAGAAAACTCAAAGGAAATAATTCCCGCAAAGCTATTAAAAGGCAAAGTGCTTAAAAAATCGGGCAAACGGGAGGAAGCAAAAACAATCTTATCAGATATATTAAAAATATCAGAAAACAATGAATACAGGGATGAGGCGAGTATTGATCTTGCAGAACTATATTTAAGTGAAAAGCAATATTATGAAGCAGCATTAGAGTTGCTAAGAGTGGTGGAAGAGACCAAATCTCAAGAATATTTAGTTGACGCACAGGGTTATCTGGAGAATATAATTATTGACCATCTAGAACCTGATAACGTGGATTCTTTAACAGCTAAGGCAATTAATGAGAGAACATATCCATTTCTTTTGTTAGCATTTGGGAAAAAGCTCGACTCGATGGGGGAGACAAAAAGAGCAAAAGATAAATATTTTAAAGTAATCGAAAGATATCCGGAATCGGCAGAGCATAAATATGCAGTGAAGTATTATGCCGGAGAAGTTCCGGACTCACTAAAAATAAAAGAGCAAGTTTGTGTGGTGGGGGTAATTCTTCCATTAAAAGACGGGGAAGATATAGGATCGGTAACTGCAAGGGAAATTTTAGAGGGGATTAAGTACGCAACGGACGAATATAATTAGCAGGCAGAAAAAAAGATAGGCTTAAAGATATTGGATACACACGGGGATTCTGAGAGAATAAAAAAACTTCGCAAAGAAATAGAAGAAGAGAAAAATATCAAGGCTTTATTAGGACCGCTATTTAGTGAGGAGTGCAGATTGATATGCAAAGAGTTTGAATATCTTAAAATTCCAGTAATTTCTCCTACTGCCACAGACGATGAATTAACCTTAGAATGCTCATATTTTTATCATCTGAATCCCCCTTTTACAATCAGAGGAAAGGGATTAGCGCAATATATATTTTTTGTAGAGAATAAAAAGAAGATGATCGTCATCAGCTCAGCAGAGGGATACTCAAGAAGTCTTGCAGAGGCTTTCACGAAGGAATTTTCAATGTTGGGGGGAAGGATTGTTAAACATTTTACTTACGGAGCAAATGATCCCGGAATCGATTCATTAATTCAACAACTAATAAAGCTAAAGAACTATGAGGGGATATATATTCCTCTGGGGAACGATAACCTTGCCGAAGCATTTCTGGCCGGATTAAAAGGGATAGAAACGAGAGTCAATATATACGGGAATCAGGACTGGTTAAGTGCGAAAGGACTTGAAAGTCATAGTGAACTTAATAACCGGTTTGTTGTATCGTCGGATTATTTTATTGACTACCGTTCTGAAGACTTTACCCAGTTCAACAAGAGATTTTTTGATAAAACGGGTTTAGAAGCAAACAGGAATGTTTTATATGGATATGATGCGGCTAAGTACCTTCTCGGGATTTTATCGAAGAGCGATGAAGGACGGAAACTAAAAGAGATGCTTACAGATGAGAAAATAACAATAACCGGAATACACAACTCAATAGGGCTTGATTCGGGTCGGGCAAACAGGTATCAGAACATCATCCGGTTTAAGAATAATACTTTTGAATTAATTGACAGATTCAGAACAGAGAAGTAATGGGACAGAAAAGGGACGGAAGAATAAAATCTCTTCCGATGGATGACAGACCGAGGGAAAAACTAGCAGCTAAGGGAGCGGATAGTCTTACGGATGCAGAGTTACTTGCCATCCTTTTGCGGACGGGGAAGAAGGGGAGGAATGTTATAGAGGTGGCAAGAGATTTGCTGGAGGAGTACGACAATCTTGCGATGCTTGCGGGAAAATCATTAACAGCCATAACGAAGGTAAACGGAATAGGAAAAGATAAGGGGGTAACCCTAATGGCAGCTTTTGAGATAAGCAGGAGGATTGGGCTCAGGGCCAGGAATTTTTCGGATTGTCAAATAAGTTCGCCGTCGGAAGTTGGGGATATTTTTGTTCCGATACTGAGGGATGAGGAAAAAGAAAAATTTATTGTGGTTTGTTTAAATACAGCAAACAAGATAATAAAGTATTCGGTAATTTCAGTTGGAAGTCTCGATACAAGCATCGTTCATCCGAGGGAGGTGTTTAAGAATGCAATAGAAAATAATGCAAAGAGTATTATTCTGGTGCATAATCATCCAAGCGGAAACACGGATCCAAGCAGTGCGGACATTTCAATAACTCAGAAGCTGGTGGAAGTAGGGAAAATAATGCAGATTCCGGTATTGGATCACATAATAGTGGGAGGGAATGAATACTCGAGTATGCTGATGAAGAAATTAATATGAGCGGGGATTAAAGAGGGATTGTCTGAGTGAACCAATATTTTTATGGAGATGTTTAATATATGGAGCAAGCGTAGAATAGTCTATTTATTATGGGGATCATGGGTAAAATGAAAAGATTTAGTGATAAAAAGCAAAACCAATACGATTAAGTTTGCAGTTTTGTGATTAAATCATTACATTTTGAATGTTAAATTAAGAATTTTCTATATTTTTAATAGATTTTTGCCTAAAAAGGGAAAATCAGCAGAATAGAAATCGAAACAATAATTTATTAATTAATTTACGGAGGTTGATCTATGAAGTTAAAAGGAATGATGGTAGGAGTTCTTTTTACCTTTCTAACCATCGGATTTATCGGTTGCGGAAGCAGTGTATCTGAAGAGCAACTGGCACAATTAGATGCGTTGAAGAAAGAAGTTTCCTCGTTGGAAAAAGAAGCAAGCAGTCTTAAGGACGAGAGAGCTAAACTCGAGAGAGAGATTGCTGAAAAAAACAGAAAGCTTGAAGAATGTGCTCAGATGAAGCAGGAGACTCAAGCTAATTTAGAAAAATTGCCTAAATAAGACAAGGAGGAAAAGAATATGAAATTAAACAGATTTTTATCGGTATTATTAGCTCTTTTCATCGCATTGCCAGTTTACACACTTGCACAGAAAGAAATGACTCTGGAAGAGTGGGAAAGTGCAATGAGCACGTTGAAAACGAAAAAGGAAAGCTTGGTAAAGGAAATCGCATCCTTGAAGAAGGATATCGACGGACTTAAGGCTACCTTAAACGGAATGCAGTCATATGAAGATTGCGTAAATGAAGCTTATCAACTGGTTGGCGCAACAAAAGATGACGTTGACAACTTCAGGAATGCAGTAAGGGAACTTGAAGGAAAGATCAGAAGGAAGGAAGGACCGAAATCCGACAGACAGAAAGATCTTGACGCATTAAAGAGGAACAAGATAAGCGCACTTCCGGAATTTTTCTACAAAGTGCATGAAGATTTACAGAGAATGCTTGATGAGTGGGTTGAAGAGACTACAGACATAACCTATACAGTAGTAAAAGGTGATCACCTGTGGGGTATTGCCCGCAAGAAAGAGCATTACGGCAATGGTTTTGCATGGCCGAAGATTTATAATGCAAACAGAGACAAAATCAAGAATCCGGATTTAATTTACCCGCAACAAGAGTTCAAGATTCCACCTCTGACAGCAGAAGAAAAGGATAAATACGACAGATTAAGAAGGAACTACAAACCAGCTCCGACCAATTAATCTGAGTTAATAATTTGATAATTGAATTATTATAATTCAAAGCCCTTGTTTTAAGAGACAAGGGCTTTTTTATTTATGGAGAGAAAAAATATGCCGGAGTCGTTACGCAGGCTTTCTTTTGATGGAACGGATATGTTATCCCTTCTGGGGATGAATGATGCAAATATCAAGATTCTTGAAAACCGTTTTAGTACCACAATAACAGTAAGGGGGGAGAATGTGGTTATTAAAGGAGTGGAGGAGGAGGTGGGGGTTGTTGAAAAAATCTTCAAAGAAATGGTGTATGTGTTAAATACGAACGGTCGTTTGAAGGAGGATGATGTCAGAACTATTGTGGAACTGACAATGCACGGTGGTGAGGTGGTGAGTGAAAAGGATTTTGATGACATTATTCTTTATACGAAGAACGACGTTATTAAAGCGAAGACGCCCGGACAAGTTAATTTTTACAAGACGGCTTTGAAGAATGATATTTGTTTTGCCATAGGTCCGGCGGGGACGGGGAAAACTTATATGGCTGTGGCGATTGCGGTTTCGGCAATGAAGAAGGGGGTGGTGAACAGGATTGTTTTGGCAAGGCCTGCAGTGGAAGCCGGGGAATCTTTAGGGTTTTTGCCCGGGGATTTCAGGGAGAAGATAGATCCATATTTAAGACCGCTTTATGATGCGTTGGATGATATGATGCCTTCTGAGAAACTGAAGGGATATATTGAGAAACGAGCAGTAGAGATTGTTCCGTTAGCTTATATGAGGGGAAGGACGCTAAACAATGCTTTCGTTATTCTGGACGAGGCACAGAATACAACGGATATGCAGATGAAGATGTTCCTGACGAGGCTAGGGGTAAATTCCAAAGCGATAATTACTGGGGATATTACACAGATTGATTTGCCTGCAAAACAAGTAAGCGGGCTAGTAAAAGCGCAGGAGATACTGAAGAATATCAAGGGAGTGGGGTTTGTATACATGGACAAGCGAGATGTGGTAAGGCACAAGCTAGTAAAGGATATTATTGACGCATATGAAAATGTATATAAGACAAATTCACATGAGAAAAAAGGGGAAGGAAGTTAGGACCAGGAGACTTCTGTTTTAATTGTTTTTGCGGGATTTCCAGCGATAAGTGAATTGGGGGAGAAAGATGAACCACGAACAACCGAGTTTGCCGCTATTACACAACCGTCAGGAATGACTGTGCCTTTTAAAATCACACTATTTGAGCCTATCCAGACATTATTTCCAATGACTATACCACTATTCGGGGATTCTTTTCTGCCGGGATAGACAATTTTATGAAAATCATTATCAAGGAAGTGACAATTCCAGGAAATTGCGCAATTATCTCCTATTTTAAGTGAATGGGAGATTACGACAAGGCAGTTGGGATTCATATAGGAGTTATTTCCGAGTTCGACTTTAGCGTTTTGGGGGATATCGAAGCGGCAGCCTTTACTTATTCGAAAAAATCCGTTTATGGAAAGATTTCCACTTATTCGCAGGAGGGTTTTATCTGTTTTGCAAACGAAGCCAACGTAATCCATTCCAATTTCAAGTGCTCCATTAATTTGTATTTTATTTAAGCCGATAATCCGGGTGTTGTTGTGAGCCAGGATATTTTTATCAAGAGATTTATAAAAAATGCGTCTGAGGAATATTGTAAGGGGATTTCCTTCAGCGGAGCGGCATTTAGCTAAAAATGATTGTGATTTCGATGACATTTTATAAAGTTATTAATTGAATAATTCAAAAATAATGAATTATGAGGTAAAAAAGTTATTTTTTAAGCGATTATGATTTTTTATGAGAAAAAGTTTGCTTAACTTGAGAAACAAAATATTTTTTCACTGATTTGAGGGGGAAGAAGAAGTGAAAAAATCACTTAAATAATAACTATAAAAACTATCGATGAGGTAGAAATGGATGAAATAAAAATTCAAATAAAGGAAAGATCATCAAAAGTGGTGATTCCGGAGAATCCGGGATTTGGACAGTATTTTACGGATCATCTGTTTGAGATGGATTACAAACCAGGGAAAGGCTGGCATAACTTTGCGATAAAGCCGGTTGAAGATTTAGCAATGCATCCTGCGACAATGTTTTTTCATTATGGTCAGGCAGCATTTGAGGGTTTGAAAGCATTCAAGACGGTAAACGGGGAAGTGGTTGTATTCAGACCAGACAAGCATTTTATGCGGCTAAATAATTCATCAAGAAGGCTGTGCATGCCAGAGGTGGATGTTGATTTCGCTTTAGAGGCACTTGCGAAGCTGGTTAAAATTGAAAAGGACTGGATTCCGGAAAAAGACGGGGAAGCGCTTTATATAAGACCGTTTATTTTCGGCACTGATCCGGCACTGGGGGTAAAACCTTCGAAGGAATATAAGTTCATAATCCTGTTATCCCCGGTTGGGGCATATTATCCTGAAGGATTCAAACCGGTTAAAATACTCGTAAGCGACAAGTATGTCAGGGCGATAAGAGACGGATTGGGAGAGTGCAAGACTCCGGCAAATTATGCAGCCAGTTTGCTTGCCACAGAGATTGCTAAGGAACAGGGATTTACCCAGGTGCTATGGCTGGATGCGGTAGAGAAGAAAAATATTGAAGAGGTCGGGACGATGAATATTTACATCCGGTTCAAGGATGAGATAGTTACTCCAAAACTGACCGGAGGGATTTTGCCGGGAATAACAAGAATGACGGTTTTGGAAATTCTAAAGGAATGGGGGATGAATCCGCAGGAGCGAGTAGTGAGTATAGATGAATTTATTGAGAAATATGACAAGGGGGAGGTAATAAGCGTATTCGGTACCGGAACGGCAGCAATTATTTCCACAGTGGGAATTATGAAGTACAAAGAGAGGGTAATGGAGATAAATGGAGGGGTATCGGACGATTTATCGCTTAAGTTGTTTGATACGATTACATCTATTCACCGGGGGAAGACAGCGGATACTCATAATTGGCTGTTGCGCGTGAAGTAGATTTTTTTAGGTAATTAGCAGAAAAAGGGCAAGTTTGATTGAATTTGCCCTTTTTTATTGTCAAAGGGGGAGAGTTGTTTAATTGTTAATGAATCGTGAGGAGAAGGAATTCTGATCGAGTTAAGTACGTATTCAGTACGTATTCACCACGTATTCAGTACGTATTCAGTACGTATTCACCACGTATTCATATCGAAGGGAGAGGGGGTGGAGGTGGGGTGGCAGAGGTGGGGATGGGGAAATCCGGGGGAGGGGCTTGGGAGGGAACAGGGGAGAAATGAAATAAGAGGGGATTGGAACGGAGATATACTGATATGGCAGAGGGGGAGGATGTGACGGAGGGTTTTGATTATTAACTAATTTTTACATAAATTGCAAAGCTATTTTAGCAGGATTGTGCTTAGGTTAAACTTAATATAAGAAAGAAAAATGAAGAGAGCGTTAAGGTTACAAATATTTCTTGTGAGTTTTTGTTTATTTTTTTTACAGGTAAAAAATGTTGGACAGATTGAGACTTCAGGGGTTGAGGTAACTGAAGGGAATATTTTTTCTATAAATGATGTTATGGTGACTCTTGAGGACTCATATATCCGAATTGCAGGAGAGGATGATGTTTTGTTTAATGAGCAAGTAAGAGGGTTAAAGCAGGTGGAATTTTCGAAGGACAGGGAGTATATGTTAATCCTTTCGTATGATTTTCCAGAGGCAGAAGAGAATTTCCAGATCTACGGTTATCTTTTTGATAATAATTTTAAACTTACGGACAAATTTATAAACGAGGCATTCTATGGAATGCCTCATCCATTATACAAGGTTAATAATAATGGGGTTATTACGTATATAGACCCCCTGACACTCAAGCTGACAATAAGGGAGAGGGGAAATGAGAAGGTTATTGATCCGGAAGAGGGGATTGAGTTTGAGATGGAAAGGCAAATATATATTGACAGTAATGATGAGGGGGTTGCGGTGATATATAACAGGGAACTGATTCCTATAGAAGAAGAAAATCCGGTTTTTACTGTTGTGCGGTATGATTTTGACGAGGAGAAGGAAGTAACCGGTGAGGCAGGGATAACGGCGGTGACTTATTTCGGGTTAACGGAGGGGGGTATTATAATAAGCGGGGTTAAATTTGAAGAGAGTGTACCGAATCCGCTGAGCATAATGATGAACGAAAGGCTTGAAAAGACAGGAGAGAGCAGGGAGATAAATTTTGAGAGATTGGCGAGTTATGACGGGCTGATGGTTGGGACATTCAATAAAAGTTTGATAGTGTTTAACGACAAGTTTGAGAAAAAGGGGGAAAGGTATATAACGGGAGAGGGGAGATTCAAGGGGGTGTTTGAAAGTAAGGGGGAACTGGGGATTATGGTTGAGGAAGACGGAATGTTGTGGATTTTCAGGACAGACGACAATGCGGCAGGATATAATGAAGAAGAACCGCGTGCCGTGTTAGGATTTAATAATTTTGATAGGTTTGTGAATGCAGGCGAATGTTTTATTCACAGAGATAATCAGACATACATAATTAAGTAAGGAAGAAATGCTCAGGAGGTATAGATGAGAAAATTGTTTCCTTTGGTAAAACATATAGTAATAGTATTGATTCTGACGATGGGGGTTGCGCATGCCCAATCGGGGAAGATATCGGGCAGAATAACTGATAAACTAACGGGTGAGCCGCTTCCGTTTGTGAATGTGGTGATAGAGGGGACTACACAGGGCGCCGCATCGGATCTGGACGGTTATTATAACATACTGAACGTAGCACCGGGAAATTATTCGATAAAGATTTCGGCGGTGGGTTACAGTTCAGTAACGATTCAGGGTATCCGGGTATCAATAGATTTAACGTCGAAGCAGGATGTTCAACTTTCGGAAGTAACGCTGGAACTGGGGACAGAGGTGGTGGTTACTGCAACGAAGCCACTAGTAACGAAGGACTTAACAAGTTCAACATCCATTGTAAGTGCGGATGATATAGCGGCTTTGCCGGTAACGGAATTTCAAGAAGTGCTTCAGCTAAAAGCCGGAATAGTTGGGGGAACGGTGAGAGGAGGAAGACGCGGCGAGGTGGTTTATGCGATTGACGGTGTGCCGGTAACGGACGTGTATGACGGGGGGACGGTAGTGGATGTGAATGCGAATTCGATACAGGAGCTTCAGTTTGTAAGTGGAGCCTTTAATGCTGAGTACGGTAAGGCTTTATCAGGTTATGTAAATATTGCCACAAAAGACGGAGACAACACGTTTAACGGAACAGTCACGGCATATGTGGGAGACCATTATACTACCAACACAGACTTGTTCAGAGACGGGAATAAAATAAATCCGCTTGCGGTAAGAAACCTTGAGGGATCATTAAGCGGTCCGATATTAAAGAATAAACTTTTCTTTTATGCAAACGCAAGATACATATATTTTGACGGATGGCTGAAGGGATTGAGGGTATTCAATCCGTGGGATATAACAACAAATTTAGGTGCGACGGAGCCAATAGAGTCGAGATATATTTTCCAGAATACGGGAGACAGTGCTGTTGTGCCAATGAACTTCAATGAGAAGGTTTACGGGCAAGGGAAATTAACTTACAGGTTATTAGACAATGTAAAAGTTACGTTTAATTACATATATGACAGAGTAAGATACAGGGATTACAATCACAGCTTTGCATATAATCCTGACGGAGATTTGAAGAGATTCAGGTACGGGAACACAAATATACTTGGTATAACTCATACGTTAGGATCGAGTACATTTTATCAGTTAAATTTGTCTTATTTCTTTAAGAAGTATCAGCATTATGTTTATGAAAATTTTGACAATCCATATTATACGCATGAGAATCTTTTAGGTCAAAATCCGGCTGATCTTCCAACGCCATTGACGGGGGGCACAATCAATCAGCATTTCAAGCGGACGACCGGAACGTACGGTGCAAAGTTTGATATAACTTCGCAAGTAACGCAGATTCATCAAATTAAAGGGGGAGTTGAGTTTAACCGGCACAATTTATCATTTGATAATATTAATTTAATACAAGAGCAGGGGCTACAGGATCCATCTATTACGGGAACACCCTGGGCAAAGATGTATTTGCCTGATCCAAACAATCCAGATGAGAATTTGAGGATTGATTTGTATCAGAGGACACCGATAGAGTTTTCGACCTATTTACAGGACAAGATTGAGCTGAATGAGATGATCATAAATATCGGATTAAGGTTTGATTATTTCAAACCGGACGGGAAAATATTAGCCGATTCGATGAAGGATGATCCGGATATTTACCGACCAAGAAAACCGTGGAATATCAGCAAGACATTAGCAGAACGAAAAGAGATCTGGTACACAGACGCCACGGCAAAATATCAGGTAAGTCCAAGGTTAGGAATAGCATTTCCGATAACAGACCGAGGAGTGATTCACTTTTCCTACGGGCACTTTTTCCAGATACCGAACTTTGATTTGCTGTACACAAATCCCGAGTTCAAATTTGGACAGGGGACAGAGAATTTAGGGATTGCGGGGAATTCGGACCTGAAGCCACAGATGACGATAAGCGGTGAGGTTGGAGTTCAGCAGGCAATAACGGATGAGATAACGGTTGATTTGACCGGATATTTCAGGGACATTAGAAATCTTGCCGGAACGAGAGCAGATGAGATAAGGATATTCGGAGGGGCCGGAAGGTACAGTCAATACGTAAACAGTGATTTCGGATTTGTAAAAGGAATAGTTTTATCCCTGACGAAGAGATTTTCGGACAACTGGAGTGCTACAATTGATTACACATTGCAGAGTGCAAAGGGCAATGCAAGTGATCCGGCAGCCACAAGAAATCAGGTGGCAAGCGGACAGCAACCCGAAATACAATTAATACGGCTTGATCAGGATCAGACGCATACTGTGAACGTAACATTCAATTATTCATCAGCTGACAACTGGGGATTCAGTTTGATAGGACAATATGGAAGCGGATTCCCATATACGCCTTCTCAATCGCTTAATCTTTCAGCTTTGTTAACCAACAGTGAATTAAAGCCGGTAACTTACACGGTTGATTTAAGGGCATACAAGGATATAGTATTCGGTTCGTACAAGGTGAGTATTTTTGCAAGGGTATTCAATCTGTTTGATATACAGAGCGAATACGGAGTATATAATGATTCGGGTACTGCTGATTTCACATTGGCTGAGTATTTATTCAGGCAGAGGAACACAGATGAAGTGCTAAGGCATTATAATCTCAATACTGTGGACGAATATTACAGAAATCCGACGATGTATTCGGAACCGCGACGTATAGAAGTTGGTGCGACATTATTTTTCTAAAATAACAGAACAGGTTTTGTAAAATGAAGATAATAAAATTAGTATTAATAGTAATAGCGATATATTTACTGATTCCGGAAGAAGCATACAGCCAGCAGCGAGTAACGACACGCGGAACAAGCACATTCAGGAAAGTGGGTATTCACAGGGGGAATCAGGTAAGGACGATATTTTCGAATTACGGAGTTATAGCACAGCCCGGGGATCAGGGTCCAAGAGGATCATGGAAGTATGACGCAAACGGGTATGTGGGAGACGTATCGCCATTAGTAGGAATTCATCTTCCGGTGAAGGATTATGATATGAACGATACACTTAATTCGAAAGATACAATACACTCGGTAATAATAACGCCGGTAAGCAGACCAGGAGGCGGTGACTATGCGCCAGGTGGAGCGTTCTGGGGATTTGAGCCGATACCGGGTTTTGCAAATCCTTCGCTGAATGAACTGGCAAAAGGAGTAGCAATGAGTCATCAACCGGAAACCTGGCCGCCTGCATGGCCTGATTTCCCGACCTGGACATATTCGGGTGAACCAATAATTATTGACGGAAAGGATATGACGCCTTCGGTGGACTGGAACGGATATTTCGGACGCGGGCAGATAAATGCAGATCAGGAAAGTTATTTCTGGATGGATGATAATCCGGATGAGAAGATGTTTCAGCGGCATGGATTTATCCCGGATTCAATGGATCAGTTAAGACGCGGACATGCATTGCAGGTATCAATAAGAGGTTTGCAATGGAGCAACTTTCTTGCACAGAATGTTCTTTTCTGGTTATATAATATAAAGAATGACGGAACATCAACATATGATCAGGCTGTTTTCGGAACGTTAGTGGGGACGTACGTTGGTGCAGAGGGGGATGAATGGAATGACGACGCATCATTTTTCGATGTAAGAGAGTCTATCACATATACATTTGATATTGAGCCGGGTTACGGAGGGAGAGGATACATAAGGCCAACTGCGAATGCGAAGTGGCAGCCAAATCCGAGTCAGGTGGGATACATAGCATACGCGTTTCTGGAATCACCGGGAAATGGAATAGACGGAGTTGACAATGATGCAGACAATCAAAAATTTTCGGGTGATGCGAAATTTTTCAAGACAGAGGATTTTAACAGTAAGACAATCAAGCCTAATGATAAATTGGTGCTAATTGACAAGAGCACATTCCAGAGGACATTATTTACAATGCCGAACGATACGGTTACAGTAACATCCATGGGAGTAAAGTTTTTCTTAAATCCCAATGTTACAAAGTTAAATGAAGGAGATATTGACCCTACGGGAGCAGTAAACAAGAATGCATTTGACGGTATTGACAATGATCTTGACGGATTAATAGACGAGAATTATATAATTCACTACAGGCAGTATAAGAAATCACCGGCAGGGATTGTGCTAATTGACACACTGAATCCGGTACAATATAAGGATTTTGCAGGGAACATCGGATCTGGTGATATAATGCTTGATGAGAGCAGGGACGATGGAATAGATAATGACGGAGACTGGAATCCGTTGACAGATGATGTGGGTTTGGACGGAAAGCCCAACACAGGCGATCAGGGAGAGGGGGACGGATTGCCGACATCAGGATTTCAACTAAACCCAGTAACAGGAAGGTTAGAAGACACACAATTTCCGGGAGAGCCGAATATAGATAAAACGGATGTTGATGAATCGGATCAGCTGGGACTGACGAGCTTCCAGTACTTTGTGCCGGCAAACGATGTAAAGATGAATGATGACGAGGATATGTGGAGGAGATTAAATCCCGGGTATTTTGATGTGCCGGCATCGGTAGTGGGCAATGTAGCAACCAGAGGTGAAGACGGTGACTTTATGTACGGGTCCGGATATTTCCCTCTTTTACCAGGAAAAACAGAAAGATTTTCATTAGCTCTTGCATACGGAGAAGATCTGAAGGGTGTAATTAAGACAAAGCAGATAGCGCAGTTAATATACAATGCAAACTACAATTTTCCTCAACCACCAGATAAGCCGACGTTAAAATTAGTTGCGGGGGATAAAAAAGTAACTCTATACTGGGATACAAAAGCGGAAAACAGCATTGATCCCACCACAAAGGAAAAAGACTTTGAGGGGTATAAAATATATAAAGGGACGGATCCTGATTTTACAGATGTACAATTAATATCAGATGCGAGCGGGCAGATAGTATTTCTAAAGCCGTATCAGCAATTTGATCTGGTAAACGGAATATCGGGATTATTTATTTCATCGCCGGGATTATATGAGTTAACAAATGGTGCTCCGTTCAATCTGGGAAGCGATAACGGAGTGGTTAATTCGTTTGTTGACAATGAAGTAATTAACGGCAGGACTTATTATTATGCAGTTGTAGCATACGACAGAGGCAGAACAGACAAAGATATATATCCGAGTGAAAACACAAGATATATAAGCAAGGACGTTACCGGGAAGATTTCGACGGACAAAAACACCGGTTTCGCAATACCAAACGCACCGGTTTTGGGATATGTACCTCCAGAGTCAGGAAAGAAACTTGACAGAGCAAAAGGGGGTTCAACAGTTACGCCTTACTTTGAGGTGGTGGATCCTACTGCGGTAAAAACGACGACATATATTGTGACATTCACCGATTCAGTAAGCAAGGGAGTAGAAATCGGATATGCTTATACAGTGAAAGATTCGTTAAGCGGTCAGATTCTGATAGATCAGAGCAGGAAGCTATCGGGAAGTAACGGAGAAATATTTGACGGAGTAAGACTTTCGATTGATGCAAGCTACCAGAATCCAGACAGCGTAAAACCGAATCCAAGTATAAGCGGATGGAGAATAAACAATCAAACACAACCGGATACAAGATTCTTAAAATACAGTGTAATCCAGTGGGTTGATACAGTGTACAATAATGTGATTGGAGATAAGCCGGCTAAGGATTATGCATTTGTATTTTCAAATGATTATAAAGACAGTTCGAATGATTTAAGCGGATTGTTTAATTTCCAATTACCGGTAAACAAGAAGTTAAACTTCAAGATATATGATGTTACAGAAGCAGCAAATCCAAAACAAGTAAAATTCTTGTTCTACGAAGATCCGGCAGCACCGAAGCAAGACACATTATCGGCAGATGACATACTTGTGTTATCGAATGAAGACGGAACAAAGATTTCATGGCAGGTAATATTCTCGGACACCGGAGTATACATACCAAAAGGGGGGGACACATTAAAATTAGGATTTTTCAGACCGCTTTCAGCTGCAGACAAGTTCATATTCAATACAACGGCAGCGGGATACAATTCAGGTGCGGCAAAGGACTCGTTAACTAAAGTAAGAGCGGTGCCAAATCCGTATGTAGTATCGAACGTATTCGAGTCGCCACTACCGCCGACAGTAAGAGGGCGAGGAGAGAGGATAATCAATTTTATTAACGTGCCGCCAAATGCGAAGATACATCTTTATACATCAAGCGGAAATCACATAAGAACGCTGGAGCATGACGGGGACATAAATAACGGAAGCGTTATTTGGGATTTGAAGACGAAAGAAGGACTTGATGTAGCTTTCGGTGTTTATTTCTATGTAGTTGAAGCAGACGGAATAAGCGACAAGAAGTACGGCAAACTTGCAATAATAAAATAATTTTACCGGAGAAAAAGATATGAAAAAGATGATATTAGCAGTAATTATAATATTAGCAGCCGGTATAAATTTTGGGCAGTCAAAAGTTGGAACCACTGCAGCAAACTTCCTAACAATACCAGTTGGGTCAAAAGCCACCGGAATGGGGGGCGCATTTGTGGCGGTGGCAAACGATGCAACGGGATTATACTGGAATCCGGGGAGTATAAGCTGGCTGGAAAGAAGCGAATTCAATGTGTCCTACTCGGAATGGCTGGTGGGAACCAAATTCAACTGGATAGGATTAGCATTCAAAATAACAGATAATGATGCGGTGGGGATTTCAGTAAACCAGCTTGACTACGGAGAAGAAGAGATAACCACACCCGAAGAACCAAACGGAACAGGGCAAAGGTGGAAAGCACAGGATATTTCACTGGCAGTAACTTATTCAAAAAATCTTACAGACAGATTCTCGATAGGAGGGTCCCTGAAGTATATCAGGCAACAGATCTGGAATGAGTCCGCAAGCGCGTTTGCGCTGGATATCGGGTTATTATTTCATACCGAATTAGATGGCTTGCGTATTGGCATGAATATTTCTAATTTTGGAACTGAAATGAAACTGGACGGGAAAGATCTGTTGCAGTCGGTTGATATTGATCCCGCCAACACGGGGAATAACGACAAGATAACAGCGACCTTAAATACGGACAGCTGGACTTTACCTTTGATATTCACAGTTGGATTGGGGTATGATCTGATTAAAATGGAGGACTGGAAAGTTGTTCTGGCGACCGATGCAGTTTACCCAAACAATCAGAGTTCATACCTGAATCTTGGAACGGAAGTATCATGTAAGAGAATGATAGCATTAAGAGTGGGTTATAACTCGCTACTAAAGACAGATGCAGAAGAAGGACTTAGCGCGGGTGTTGGATTGATGTATGACTTTGGACCGGTATATGCGAAAGTTGACTACAGTTATAATCAGTTCGGAATATTTGACGCCATCAACAGAGTTTCAGTATCGGTGGGATTTTAAGAAAGAGTAAGAGAATTAATACTCAAATTACAAACAAATAAAGAAAGGTGATATATGAAGAAAATAGCAGCAACAATATTAGTTTTATTGTTTGGTGTTACTATGTTCGCACAGACAATTCCGGTAACATTTAGTGTAAATATGTCTGTACAAGTAAAGAAGGGACTCTTCAGCATTGCTACTGACACAGTAGTAATAAGAGGAAGCTTCCAGGCGGCAGCCGGAGATCCGGGTGGAGACTGGCAAGGAACCTTCTTCAAATTAGCGAGAGTTGGGGCGGACACAATTTACTCTCTGACAGTAAACTTTCCAGCAACAACAGCCGGAAACAGTTACGGGTTTAAATTCGTAAAAGCACCGGATGGATGGGAAGGAAGTCCAGACAGACCATTTACAGTAACCGCACCCGGAGTCACACTTCCGGTATACTGGTTCAACGATGACAGTATTTACATTTTCAAGCCAACGGTTGTTAACACAATTAACTTTACAGCCGACATGAATGCAATATACGGCAGTGGTGCGGGATTCTTTGATCCGACACAAGACTCCATAACCGTACAAGGATTAGACTGGGACGGGCTTGGAACAGTTGTAAGCGGTGACCGAAGACTAAGGGCAACAAATCCGTTACAGCCAAAGATCTTCAAGACCTCAATGACTATTCAGGGATTCTTAGGAGATTCAACCAAGTGGAAATTCAGAGCTTATCCGGAAGACAGATTCACCAACACAGGTTGGGAAACAGGTCAGGACAGATGGTTCACATATCAGGCAGACGGATCAACATATAACATGCCTTCGATCCAGCCATTAATTTCACCATCATTCGGACCGTTAACAGATCCGGTTACAGTATTATTCCAGGTTAACATGACCAATGCAAGGAATGTTTACAATAATCTTCCGATTGATCCGAATACCCTTATTTTCGCAGGAGTTAAAGGCGGTTCGATACCTATAGGAAACTGGGGCGGAAACTGGGTTGTTGCAGACACAACTGTACAGACAAACGGATTCCCATTTATTACAGTATTAAATGATGCCGGTATCAACGGTGATAAAGTAGCAGGAGACAAAGTATGGTCGAAAGCAATTGTATTCCCGACGGGAACCGCTGCAGGAGCAATTGAATTCAAATTTTCCGCATACTATCCAAACTGTGACACGGTAAACGGCGGCACCTCACCGCTTGACAATGAAGGCGGATTCGGAATGAATCACCTCTTCACATTAAGACAGGTGGCCACAACGATGGAACTTTACAACTTCTTTGGTGATTATGCAACCAGCATTAAAGAAGAGCCTTCATTAACGGCAGAGACCTATGCGCTTTATCAGAACTATCCAAACCCATTCAACCCGAGTACAACAATCAGCTATAACGTTCCTCAGGACGGAATAGTAACATTGAAGATATTCAACATCATGGGTGAGGAAGTTGCTACATTACACAACTCATTCCAAAAAGCCGGCGCATACAGTGCAAGCTTTGATGCAAGCAGTTTAACCAGTGGTGTTTACTTCTACAATTTAACCGCAGGTGATTTCACAGCAACAAAGAAAATGATGTTAATTAAGTAATTAAATTAACAGCGGATTATTTAAGAGCCTGCTCCGAAAGGGGCGGGCTTTTTTATTTGGTAATAAATACAAGAAGTCAGGATTTTTAATTCGTAGTTTTATATTATATTTACACTATGTTTAGAAAATTTAGTTTTGTCGTTATTGGTTTCCTGGTATTAACTCTGTGTGTGCCTGCGAATGCACAGGATGATTTGATTCACTCTCAAACTGAAAATGTAATGGAATCCAAAGCGTATACCTATGGTTACGATAGTCTCATGTCCCAGCTTAATAAGTGGCGGTTGAATCCATACATAGTAATTGATTCAATAGGGAAGAGCGTGCAGGGACGGACAGTCTGGATGCTTTCGATTAAAGGAGAGCAGAATCATTCTCTCCCGGTTTACCGGGTTGCAATTCATGCGCGGACTCATCCCAATGAGATACAATCGGAGATGCTAACACATAAAATTATAGAATTTCTTTCGTCAGATACCCAACTTGGAACACTTCTGCGCGAGAGGTTTATTTTTAATATTGTGCCGATGTATAATCCGGACGGGGTTGAACTTGGATACGGAAGAGTGAATGCTAACGGAGTAGATCTGGAACGGAACTGGTTCACTGTTCCGAATGAGCCGGAAGTAGCAGCTTTGAAGAATAAATATCTCGGGTTTATGGGTTCGGCAAATCCAGTGCGCATAGCACTGAACATGCACGGGGACGGAGGTGCGACGAAAGATTACTTTGTGTTTCATCACGAAGCAGGAACTTCAGCGCAATATGTTGTTGATCAGAAAGAGTTCATCGGGGATGTGAGGAGTTATTATTTTACCGGGATTCATGACTGGAATTACACAATAACATGGACCACAGGAAATCCAATGGTTTATCCGGAAAGCTGGTTCTGGGCAAATTACGCCGAGGGAGTTATGGCGCTAACATTTGAACAGATTTCAACGTCAACTTCAAATGATGCAAGATATGATTCTGCGGCAAACGCGCTGCTAAGAGGCATAATGGATTACCTGGACGTAGTTTCAAATGCGGAAGA
>JAAYVN010000028.1 GCA_012517155.1 Ignavibacteriales bacterium
ATCTCGGCAACGTCTTCGGCATCCACTTCTTCTTTAAGCATCTTTTGATCTTTCTGGATTTCCGCAAGTCGGACTGTATCTTCCTTTAACTTCTTCTCAAAGGATGCAATTTTTCCGTAGCGTATCTCCGCTACTCTTCCGAAATCTCCTTCTCGCTCAAAACGATCAGCTTCTGCCTTTAAACTCTCTATTTCGCTTTTATTATCTCGGATTGCCTGTATCATTTCCTTTTCAAGATTCCAGTGCAGTTTCAACTTATTAGATTCTTCCTGTAGCTGGTTTAGTTCAATTATTAACTCATCAAGTCGCTTTTCTGAAGGTTCATCTTTCTCTCTTTTCAATGCCTCCCTCTCTATTTCAAGCTGCTTGATTTTTCGTTCTATCGTGTCAAGCTCTTCAGGCATGGAGTTTATTTCGATTCGTAATTTCGATGCGGCTTCATCAATTAAGTCTATAGCTTTATCCGGAAGGAAGCGGTCTGATATGTATCTGTTTGATAACTGTACTGCCGCTACAATTGCGCTGTCGGTTATCCTGACCCCGTGATGAACTTCGTAGCGCTCTTTCAATCCCCTGAGTATTGAAATGGCATCCTCTTCAGAAGGTTGCTCAACTAAAACTGGTTGGAATCTTCTCTCAAGTGCTGCGTCTTTTTCAATGTGCTTTTTATATTCATTCAGTGTCGTGGCTCCTACGCAGTGCAGGTCCCCCCTTGCCAAAGCAGGCTTCAAAATATTTGCCGCATCCATTGCCCCCTCTGCCGCACCGGCTCCCACAAGTGTGTGAAGTTCATCAATAAAAAGTATTACCTCTCCGTTTGCTTTCTGAACCTCCTTCAGAACTGATTTAATTCTTTCTTCAAATTGCCCTCGGTATTGCGCCCCCGCAATAAGTGCCCCCATATCAAGTGCAACTATCCTTTTGCTTCTCAGATTCTCCGGAACGTCCCCTGAAATTATTCTGTGGGCAATTCCTTCAGCTATCGCAGTCTTTCCTACTCCGGGTTCTCCGATAAGTACAGGATTGTTTTTTGTTCTTCGGGAAAGAACCTGCAGTACTCTTCTTATCTCCTCATCTCTCCCTATAACTGGATCAAGTTTTCCCTGTTTGGCCAGTTCATTTAAATCCCTTCCGAATTTTTTTAGCGCTTGGTATGTGTCTTCTGCATTCTGACTCGTAACTCTCTGATTCCCCCTTACCTCTTTTAATGCTCTGAGAATTATGTCTCGGTTGACTCCATTATCACGCATCAGTTGACCTGCTTTCCCTGGATTATCGGATAACGCTATTAATATATGCTCGTTCGAAATGTAATCATCTTTTAGATTTTTTGCCTCTGCTGCGGAAATATCAAAAAGCTTCGCAAGTGCCTGCGACATTTGCTGGTTCCCAATTCCCGCACCGGATACTTTGGGCAGCCTCTCTAAAAGCTCGGTCACTTTTATCCTTATTCTGTCTGAATTGGCACCGGATTTCTGTATAATACTCTCCGCTACACTCCCTTTTTCTTCTACTAGGGCAGCAAGCAAATGTTCCGGTTCTAATATCTGGTTGTTGAAATTTTGCGCTGTTTCGATTGCGCTTTGTATGGTTTCTTGTGCTTTTATTGTAAATTTATTGATGTCAAAGTTCATTTTTTACCTGCTTTTTTCATTATTAGACGCAAAAATATTAAAAAAGTCTTAAACACCGCAAAATCCAATCTGTTTTTAACTCGCTGATTTTGTAAAAAATTGCTCTCTTTTGTTGTTTCCCTTTTATTTCTGATTTCTCTCTAAAGGGAGCATAATTATAAAAGTACTTCCGGCACCGTATGTGCTTTCAACCTTCAGCCTCCCGCCATGTTCTTCAATAAATTCTCGCGAGAGTATAAGCCCCAAACCCGTCCCCTTTTCCCCCGCCGTCCCGGGTAACGATTTTACATCCCCTAGACTGAACAGATTTTTTACGGTCTGTTCTTGCATCCCGATACCTGTGTCTCTTACAGATATGTAACACCACTCATTGTCGCACCTTGCTGATATTTCAACACTGCCATTTTCCGGAGTGAACTTCAACGCATTTGCCACAAGATTTCTTATTACTGTACTGATCATTTCCCGATCTACTACTATTTCGGAATTCGGTGATAATCTGTGAGAAAGGATTACGTTTTTTAACTTTGCGGTTTGTGTGAATGATGCTGCTTCTTTTAGAATTAATGCGGAAATATCTGTCTTTTCTTTTTTGATAACTAATTTCCCGGTTTGAAATCTTGCCCACTCCAGCAAGTTCGATAAAAGCTTCTGAGCATTTTCCGAAGTTTCATTGATCCCTTTTATCATGTCCCGCTTTTCTGTATCGCTGAAGTCTTCATAACCTTCATATAATATCTCCGAAAATCCCATCATTACATGAAATGGGTTTTTTAGGTCGTGTGCAATTATCGAGAAAAACTTTGCTTTGGCTTTGTTTAGTGCCATGAGCTCATTTTCAGATTCCTTTAATCTTATATTAGCTTCTTTAAGATTTTCATTTAATCTCTCAACCTCCTCTTTTGCCCTCTTTTTTCCTCGGTAGAAAGCGGAGAGTACTATCGCCAGAACTATAAAAAATACAAATACAAATCCTGAAAATATTAACACGTAGTTTTTTACTTCAAGTTCAGAGCCCTGATAAACTGATTTATTTCGCAAAAGTACATTCTCCCTCTCTTTGCTCTCTGTATCATACTGTTCTTTTATTTGATTGATCATTGTGGATGTCTCAATTGAAAAAAGAGAATCATTGACTTCTGTAAATGCTTTCAAATATGGATAAGCTCTCTCGGTCATCCCCTTCAACTCATATAATTCCGCAAGATATTTGTACGTATCTTTTAGATAATCAATAATACCAGCTTCTTTTGCAAGCAGGTTTGCCTTTGTTAATGAATTCTCGGCGTCATCATACATTTTTAAATGTATAAAAACCTTTCCCAGATTATTCAATGAAGCAATCACTGCTTTTTTGTCTTTTGCCAAACTGCTTCGTTCATATGCTGTTCGGAAGTAAGGAAGCGCTTTATTATAGTCCTCCTGTGAAAAATAAAGGTTGCCTAAAGCATTGTTGATATCCGTAATTCCTGCCCGGAAGTTAATATCCGTATAACTATTTAATGCTTCGGTAAAATGATCGTACGCCTTATCATAATTGCCTTTTAATAAATAATAATTCCCCAGATTTTCATGCGTATAAGCTAATGAAAATTTGTGTTGCGTCTTTTCTGCAAGTTTAAGTGACCTGGTCAGATACTCATACGCTTTCAGGGAATCACCAAGTTTCTGGTAGATTAAAGAAATATTGTTCATGGTAACAACCGAATTGCTGGTATCTTGTATCTGTTGCCTTGTCTTAAGCGCTTCCATATACATAACCAACGCATCATAGTATTTTCCCCAATTCCATTTCAGCACTCCCAGATTATTAAGTGCATCCGCTATCCCTGGTAGATGTCTCAGTTTACGGCTTAAATCAAGGTAAATTCTGAAATACTTTTCTGCTTCTGGATACTCCCCTAAACGCCAGTGATTTAGCGCAATGTTGTTTGCGGTTTCTCCCCAGGAAAGTGTGTCTTTTATACTCTCGCTGATTTCGAGTGACTTGTGATGATACTCGTTTGCAAGTAAAAAATTTAGCTTCCTCTCTTGGCTGTCACCAATGTATCCTAAGGTCACCGCCTTCAGTCTCTGGTTGTTGCTTCTCATTAGAAGATCATCCGCCTTTTGAAGAAAAAGCAGGGAACTGTCTGGCTTATATGTATAGTAATACCCTCGCCCTGTATGTATATGCCCCTTGATTAATCCCTCTTTATATTTTAATTTCTCCGAAAGTCGGATTATTTCATTTCCCACCTTAATTCTTTCCAATGCAAGCGGTTCAAGATAGTACGTTCCTAACTCGTACATTAAATCAACTTTTTCAATACCTGACTTCGCTTCTAAAAGCGCTTTCAGAGAGTCGATCGCCTTATTGCGGTTCTGTGGATATATCCCGGTTACTGCAATTATCAGAAAATATAGAATTCCAATCCTTAAATACATACTTTTTTCACGGAGAAAGTCTTCTTCTTGCTAAGTCTCAAAATAAACTTGCATAAATCTTAATTCTATTTAAATCACTTAAACATTAAGTGTGAAATTACGGATTTTTCTGATAACTCACAATTTTCTTTGGCTTTTGTCCTTTACCCTTCTCTCAATTGATTGTTCCTCGGGGATTTTCTGTCCGGTCATCATTTATGATGATATTTTACAAGGAAAAATTGAACCAAATCTTAAGTGATTCTGTTGTCTTTTGTAAAATGTTGATCTGCATCATATTGATTTTTAATTTTTTTTTGTATATTTATGATACAGTTAACAAATAATTATCATCAACAAAATGAGGTGTGTGTTGAAAAAATACTTGCTTTTCCTTTTCTCGGTTCTTACTTTTCTTTATGTCGGATGCTCAAAAGATGAGGATCCCTTGACTCCAAACAATGACAATTCGGATATCCCGGCTGATCCCGTTAATCTCGTTGTACCCGCTCCCGTAAAAAATAACGTCCAGCCTACTGCCACCATTACTCAAAAAGATGGTAATCCGAATAGGATCCTCGTTAACCTGACCGGACTTCTGGATCCAACTTCAAATACCCCGATCTCGTTGACCTATAATTCATCAAATCCTGCCCTTTCAAATGTTTTCGTTACTGAAGATGGGAAACCAAAGGGATTAAAGGTCACTAAGGTTGGAAGCGGAACAACTCTTCAGGCAGATATTTGCTTCCTCGTGGATAATTCCGGAAGTATGGGTCAGGAAGCCGACTCAATTGCCGCTGGAATAGTTAAATTCGCTAACTTCCTCCAGGCTAGTGGTCTCGATGTTAAATTCTCTATCGTAGGTCAGGGTTACTCCGGTGGTGAGATCAGCGGTGGAATAAATTTTACTGACGCTACTACAATTTCTAACTATCTTTCTCGTCCGGGCAAATCTGGCACGAGCAGAACTACTGGTTTTTCGGGCCCCGATAGCGCAACTCTCTTCAATTCCGTCAGTTCTTTCGGTACCGGAGTATATGGCGAAAATTTAGTAAAAGCAAGCATCTTTGCGGATACTTTTTACACCTGGCGATCAGGTGCTCAAAGAATTTTTATCGCATTTACCGATGAACCTACTCAACCCAACAGTAAATACTTAAATACTTCTTATATGTGCTCTAAATTGTCCGGAAAAGCCACCGTTCATACTGTCTGGAGTGGTCCTTCCGATACTTCACAGGCTTATAATAACTGGAACAATTTTAATGAAAGACCTTGGGATATGTCTAAATGCACAGGCGGCACGGTTATCTTGCTACCATCCAATGCTGTAGGCTTGAATCTTATTAATCTGCCCGTCTCTGGTGCCTTATCTAACAGTTACCTTCTTGAATTTGTTGGTAACGTGAATGGTGCGCAACATAATGTGATTATTACTGTTGTCACTGGTTCCGCTGATGGCAAAAAAGAATACCTGATATCATATTAGCGTATAATTTTTTCTTTTTAAGGCTGTCCATGGACAGCCTTTTTCTTTCTTATTCTTTTCCTTCGCCTTTTATTTTCATTTTCTTGCTTTTTACAAAAAATCGTGTTAGTTTCACAAAATAATTATCTGGTTTTAATAATTTCCCCTTTATTATGGAGGTACAACTGGAATGCAAAAATTTATTTACTTCCTCTTTTTTGTTCAGGTTCTTTCTGTCTCTTTTTCTCAAACTCTAAACCTGCCGCCTCGACCCGCTGGAGCTCTTTCAGGAAGTCAGTTTGCAACTCTTGTGTGGGATTTTACTCTGACGGATAGGGAAAATGCTGTCTATTCTCAGATCATGAGTGGTAACATCCCCGATTTTCAACGCAATCTTGTCCCAATAACATATAATCAGACTGTTAATGGCACATCCTATAATATCACTTACTATGTTCTTCCCGATTATATGGCAGTCGGTTACGATACCAACTACTTCCTTATACCAATGACTCCCGTCCTTGCGCAAAGACTCTGTAATTCTCTTAAATCCACCCTTCCTACTCGTAAAATGGTTGATCAGATCTGGAGTAACGCAACTGTTAAACTATCTCCATCCCCCATTGCTCCTAGTCCGGCTATGACTACTATTCCTGTGATGTGGCAGCATAACCAAACCGTCTGGTCTCAGAGACAACCGCTCCTCTCCTCACATCCCTTGGGTGAACTCGTGGGTGGTACAAAAAAAGACGTTGTAATCTCAAACAAAATTTATGGCAATCCTTCCCCAAACAGAGTAGTGATTTATGGGTGGCATTACCTCAACGGTTCTCCCATACAACCACTCTATAGCGGACACGAAGAATCTTATGCTGACTATAGCCACGGTATTAGATTGATCCAGGATAGCATTACCATAAATGGTCAGCCCGGCAAGATTACTGACATATTAAAAAATGATCTCCTGTATCCGCTCTTTAGCGACGAAGGAAAGATCCCTGTTCCCTATTATCCCCTCGGCACCTCTGCCACTCCTGCCCCTTCAGTCTGGGGCGTCCTCTCAAATGGGGCAAATAGTCTTCGCTTTGTAGTTAACAATAATCCCGATGTTACCCACTACTATGTTCATATTAGTAGTGACGGAAAGATTTTTCAAAATTCAGTCTTGCTTAATAAATTTAATTTGGTGTTGACCGGATTGCAAAACGATTCAATTTACTACTTTAAATTACGCGCAGTCGGTGCCGATACAAGCTCCTTCTCAGAAGTACTCGCCGCAACCCCTTCCCTCGATGCTCCGAAAGTCCTTATCGTGAATGGCTTTGACCGTTCCTATACCGGAAATACTTACGATTTTGTCCGGATGCATGCCCCGCCAATTAAAAATTTCGGACTGAACTTCGCCTCTGCCACCAATGAGGCAATTACCTATGGCTTGTTTAACCTGAATGATTATGATATTGTCGACTGGATTCTTGGAACGGAAAGCACGGCTAATGAAACTTTTAGCAGCTCCGAACAAAATTATGTGAAGACCTTTCTTTCAAATGGTGGAGCTCTGTTCGTTTCTGGTACCGAAATTGGCTGGGACATTGATTATAAGGGGTCCGCTGATGATAAAAATTTTTTCTGGAATTACTTAAAATCCGAGTACGTTGCTGATGCCCCGAATAATCAGGCAAATACATTCTATCGAACCGAAGGTATTCCGGCATCCGTTTTTGATGGTTTGACTAATATTGATTTCGATAATGGCACCCACGGAACATATAACGCCAGTTATCCTGACGTCTTGCAGGGAAAAAACGGTGGCGTAAATTCTATGTCTTATTCCGGATTAACCTCTAATAATGTGGCAGGCGTTGCTTACAAGGGTTTGTTTCCCGGGAGTATCACTAATGGCGCTGTAATTATCCTTGGTTTCCCATTTGAAACTATCTATCCTGAGGATAAGAGAAATCAAGTCATGAACGCTGTTCTCAATTACTTCCAAAACCTAACGGATATAATTCCGCAGCGGGATATCCTCCCTTCAGAATATATCCTCAGTCAGAATTACCCCAATCCATTCAATCCAACTACTACTATTACTTATCACTTGCCTCAAATCAGTCATGTTAATTTAACTGTATTCGACCTCCTGGGAAATGAAATCACTCAGATTATAAACGAAATTCAATCATCCGGATTTCACTCAGTTAAATTCGATGCAACAAATCTGTCAAGTGGAATCTACTTCTGCCGTTTACATGCAGAAAATTTTTTAAGCTCTATAAAAATGATTTTTGCCAAATAAATAATTGTGCTCCTTCTGCATCTTTTTTATTTGATATATTTTTTTTAGCTTTCATTAAGTAATATTAAAAATTCGGATGGTTTATATTTTGATTGCTTGTTTTGACATTTCTTTTTTCCAATTTAACTATGGATAGAATATGAGTATTAATAGACGTAACTTTATCAAAACTACCGCTGTGGTTACTGCCGCTTTTTCTTTAGGGCTAAATCTTAAAAATAGCTTTTCCATAATCATAAAAAACGGGACTATTGCCGATGGCACTGGCGCACCTCTGTTCAAAGCCGATCTCGGAATTAATCGCGATAAAATCGAATTTATCGGTGATCTCTCAAACGCTACCGCCGACTTCATAATCGACGCAAAAAATAAAATTGTTTCCCCCGGTTTTATTGATATTCATACTCACACCGATACTCACCTCCTGATTAATCCCTCCGCGGATAGTAAACTCCGGCAAGGCGTTACTACCGAAATTGGCGGCAACTGCGGTGGTTCCGCTTTCCCGCTTGACGAAGAGGACTTTGCCGATTATGCCGTCTCCCTGAAAGAACGCCACTCTATTGATACTCCTTGGCGCTCAATGAATGAATTCTACTCCCTTCTTGAAAAAAGAAAAATCGCTCTCAACTTTGCTTCGTTCGTCGGAAACGGAAATATTCGTGCTATCGCTGTCGGAAGGAATGATATTAGACCAACTAAAGACCAGCTAAACAAAATGAAAAATGTTCTTGAGGAACATCTCCAGAATGGATGCATGGGTCTGTCAAGTGGTCTTGAGTATGCCCCAAGCAGCTACGCAGATAAAGTGGAGTTAACAGAACTTTGTAAAATCGTTTCTAAATACGATGCAATCTATAACACCCATATGCGAAATGAGGACGATACAATTGAAGAGGCAATATCCGAAGCTATTGAAATTTGTTCAAAAGCTAACTGCTCTCTTGAAATCGCCCACCTTAAAACCGGCAATCCCGCTAACTGGCATAAAATCGATAGTATATTCGAAATGATCAGCAATTCCGCAAAATCTGGTTTAAGAATAAATGCTGATAGATATCCTTATATCGCTTACTCTACCGGACTCGGTAATTTTATTCCAATCGGTATAAGACAAGGCTCAACGGATGAAATACTCGCCCGACTTAAGGATAAAGAATTGATTCCTTCAATCAGAAAATATACCGAAAGTCGCGGAGAAAGAATTGGTGGCTGGCAAAATGTAGTCTTTAGTGGAATTCGGGGTGAAGAGTATCAAAATTGTATCGGCAAATCCGTTAAAGAATGCGCAACAGAAAGAGTTCTTGACCCGTTTGACTTTATTACCCAAATCCTTATCGCGGAAAAAATGAATATTAGTATCGTCGGTTTCGCTATGAGCGAGGATAACCTCAAAAGAATTTTGTCCCACGACCTGATTATGATTGGCTCCGATGGGAGCGCCGTTACACCTTTTGGAAAACTTGGCGAAGGTCGTCCCCATCCAAGAGCATATGGCTCAAACGTTCGGGTTTTAGGAAAATACTGCAGGGAAGAAAAATTATTCGGTTGGGAAACTGCGGTCAAAAAAATGACTTCAATGCCGGCACAAAAACTCAAAATAAGAAACCGTGGTATCCTGCAAAGAAACTATTATGCCGATGTCGTTGTATTTAATCCCGACACAGTGATTGATAAAGCAACCTTCGCCGATCCTCACCAGTTCCCGGAAGGAATCGAACACGTTTTGGTCAATGGTGTCCACACAATCAAAGATGGACAGTACATAAATGCCCTGGCAGGAAGGGTATTAAGAAAAGTATAAACCCTATTTGCCTGAGAATTAAAATTTTATTATATTTGCACTCTGATTTATAAAGTTTTAATACATTGCGGGATGGAGTCCCGATAAATCGGGAGTAGCTCAGTCGGACTCATAACTGCAAAAACAAATAAGTTTTTTATATCGCGGGGTGGAGCAATTGGTAGCTCGTCGGGCTCATAACCCGAAGGTTGTAGGTTCAAGTCCTGCCCCCGCTACTAAGAAAAAAGGTTATCGAATGATAACCTTTTTCGTTTTACAAATATGGTGTGATTTATGTTTTTCGTTTATGTGATTAAGTCTATTGAGGGTTTCAGATATACAGGGATGACTGAGGATCTTCATAAAAGGTTAGCTGAACACAACAACAAAAATTTGTCCTTTTGGACGAAGAGAGGTAACGATTGGAAACTAATCTACTATGAAGAATTTACTTCTAAATCTGACGCACTTAATAGAGAAAAATGGCTCAAAGGGGGAAGTGGC
>JAAYVN010000029.1 GCA_012517155.1 Ignavibacteriales bacterium
AAAACGGTTTGGTTTCTGTTATAACCGAAGGGGAGGTAACTACCCCGGTTATCTGTTTCGCCAGAGATAAAGAATCTGAGGTGTCCGGGAATGACAGGTCCTTCAAGGCTACCATTAATCCTATTCTGATGAAGGTCGGAATATTTTTTCACTCCGAATTCTGAAGTTCTAGCCTCTAATTTACCAGAGAATTTATCGCTTCCATCCCGAGTAACGATATTAACGACACCGCTGAGGGCGTTTCCATATTCGGCGTTATAAGTTCCGCTCAACAAACTCATTTCCTGAATAGCATCGTTATTAATCTGAGTTGCCAATCCGCCCAAGAGGGGGTCTTTAACGTACATTCCGTCAATAAGATATGCAACTTCATTTGATCTTCCGCCGCGGATATGGAGATTGGAGCCGCTACCTATAACCCCAGCCTGCAGGGAGAGGAGCTCAGTAAAAGTTGCAACGGGGAGAGCCTCGATATCCTCACGAGAGATAACCGACTTACTGCTGGTCAGATCTTTCTGGATAAGGGGTGCTTTTGCAGTCACAACAATTTCGCCAACCTGAATAGACTGGCTGGAGAGGGAGAAATTCAGCAAAGTAGTCTGATCAACAATAATTCTGACATCGCTTAAAATCACCGGTTCATATCCGAGATAAGTAACCTTAACCGTATAATTACCAGGGGGGATATTCAGCACGGTATAATTTCCATTAATGTCGGATGCAGCACCGAACGATGTGCCCTGCAGAACTATATTAGCACCAAGGAGAGGTTCGCCTGTAACAGCGTCAGTAACCTTACCTGCCAATTTACCAGTTACACCGGCGAGAGCCGTAAGATGAAGTAATATCCAAATGATAATAGCTTTCTTCATGATAAATATTTTGTTTGTTTAATAATCTTACCCGGAACTGACAATCAATTCCAAGTTCTTATAGCAGGGGAGAACCAAAGCGAGGAGTTTATTCCTGCGTAATGGTCTCGACCTCTTCATAAAATTGTTTAACTTCAGCTTTATTCCTTACTGCTATTTCGGTTACGATTGCATTAATCAAAACAGAGATTGCAGCAAAGGAGTTAGTATAGAGCATGTTTTTTGATTTTACCTCGAGCACATACCCAGCGAAAAAGCTAGCCGGAGCGGACTGTTTATCAGTAACCGCAATAACCCGAACTTTCCTATCCTTACAAAACTTTGCGAGGTTAATAGTTTCTTTAGAATAAGGAGGAAATGAAAAGACAATAATCAAATCATTCTTTCCAAGAAAGAGAGCCTGTTCAAGAAACAGAAGAGAGTTGCGTCTGAAGTTAGAGGATTTAACACCGACCTGAGTCAACTGATAAGAGAGAATTTCAGAGAGGAGGTAAGAAATTCCAAGTCCTGCGGTATAAACATGATTTGCCCTGAGTATTGCAGTAACTGCCTTATTGAAAGTATTTCGGTTAACTGAGGAAAGGGTATCGTTAATATTCTTTATGTCAGTTGCGGCGACACTTTTCAAGGTATCGTTAGACATTGCCTTGCCATCAAAGAGAGCAAAAAACTCAGTATTATTAATTTGCTTTTGCAGAGAGCCGGCGATTTTTTCTCTAAATTCAGAATAGCCATCGAAACCAATGCGTTTTGAAAATCTAACTACAGAGGCGACACTTGATTGTGAAATAAGAGACAATTCCCTTACACTAAGAAAAGGAACGCGGTTGAAGTTTTCGAGAATGCATTCGGCTATCCTCTTCTGATTAGAAGGAAGGTCCTCATAATTTTTCAGTATAGTATCTTTTATCTCTTCGTTACTTGTCATATATAAAAAGGAGCCGGGCAACCATTAATATGGCAATGCCCGGCCAAAAGTTTCTAGTTATTTCATGAGAATCATTTTACTGGTTTTAGTAAAATCAGGAGTTTCGAGCTTGTAGAAATAAACTCCATTTGAGAAAGAGTTAGCGTCAAAAGTAACAGTATGAGTTCCGGCATTTCTGACATCGTTAACAAGAGAGTGGACTTCATTACCAAGGACATCATAGATTTTCAGCGAAACCCGAGTTTCTTTTGGGAGGCTAAAGCTAATGTTTGTAGAGGGGTTAAAGGGATTCGGGTAATTCTGGAAAAGAGCATAATCAACAGGATTAAGATCGACTTCGATTTCATCAGAGTAAGCAAACTGTCCATTAAAGTCAACCTGTTTGAGTCTATATGCGAATTTACCAGTTTCCGAAAGGACGCCACGGTCAGTATAAGCATATGACTGTTCGTTAGTCACTGTTCCGGCGCCGTTTACGAATGCAACAGTCATGAAGGGGCTTCCATCGACATTACAATTTTTCCTCTGAATTTCGAAACCATAGTTATTAGTTTCGGTAGCAGTACTCCAGTTAAGATCAACACCATTAATTCCTGAATATGCAGTAAAGGCAGTTAATTCAACGGGAACCAATTGCATATATTTACTTCCGCAGAGATTCATGTTGGTAATCATCTCGGTTTCGGAAGTTCCATAGGATATACCGAACCAAATGCTAACCGAATCGCCGGGATTAATAACAGTCATAGGATGGCTAAAAATACCAACTGCTCCATCGGCACCGACAGTCAATTCCGGATCAAAACCGGGGGTACTTAGCCAGCGATAGAAAGAAGTATCCTGATCATATCCATCAACCCAGTTCAGCAGCCGAACTCCGTGGAAATCAGCGGAGAACATTTTAAAACCGACATGTGCATTGGTTTTGAAGACATCAATAATTTTAGGGGAGGGGAGATATTTGCAAGTTTCAAAGCCATAAACATTATCAATCTTCGGGATAATTTCTGCGCCGATGATAGCATTCATGGGAGAAGATTCGCGGTTTTTAACAGTAACTTTAAGAAGGAGATAAGCGCCGTTATTCCAGCCATAGATGTTAGTCCAAATCAGCACATCAGGGGGGAGAGGGGGGGTATTATACGAATTGTCCAGTGCATTGACCATTTCGAAATTGCTCAGCAGGGGTGTGGTGACATTAGAAGAAGGGAAAACTCCGTTACCGTCCTGGTTATAGTCGAACACAGTTGTTGGGGTTGAGGCAACAAGAATAGAGACGCGGTCAATCTGGCGAGTTCCAGCGACTGCCGGGGTTTCGATCCTAATTCTTCCTCCGTTGCTCATCAGGACACCGACAGAGCCGGTACTAAAGCTTTGAGCGAAGAGAAATTCTGATGTAAACATCAGCAGGATAAACAGTACAAATAAATTAAAGAACTTTGACATAGAACGCTCCATTATTTAATTAATAACATTTTATTAGTTAAGGTCGAGTTTGAATTACTAAGTTTATAAAGATAAGTTCCGGTAGAAAGATTCAGGGCATTGAAACTAACGTTATGAGTTCCGGGAGCCAACGATTCGTTTACAAGAGTTGCGACCTCGTTGCCAAGGATATCATAGACTTTAAGAGTTATGAAATCGCTATGCGGGACAGTAAACGAAATAGTAGTTGCGGGGTTGAAAGGATTAGGATAATTCTGCATAAGCGAAAAATGTTCCGGAATCACGGAAGGGTTTTCTTCCACAGATACCAAAGTATTATACTGAATAACGGCGGTATCAAGATTTGCCCTCATTTGTGCTTCGGTGACACCATAAGCGATAGCGATGTAAGTATCCGTTGAACCTCCGGGTTGGAGAGTCACAGGACTTTTAGCAAACATAGCAACCGCACCATCACCACCTGTCTGAAGATTAAAAGCAGAAGGAGGAGTGTTTAACCAAGTCCAGTATGAAGTATCGACAGCGTAACCGTCGTACCAATCTATTCCGATGGAACTATAGAGATTAGCACCGAGGAGTTTATAACCGATATAATCGTTTGGTTTATATGAAAAGACAAGATTTGCGGCGACATCACAAGCGACCACTTCATTTCCATATTCTCCGGCAAGCTGAGGTATCAATTCCATACCAACAATTGCAGGGAAGGGGGCGGTTTCGTTATTGACAACAGTACTTTTAACAATCAAGAACTGTTTTTCGATCCAGCCATACACCCAGACTTTAGAAGTAACGGCAGGAGGGAAGGGGGGATCGTTATAAGTGTTGTTAGTAGAGCCATAAACGGCAAAATCGGCGAAAGGGACCTGAATAATATTTGCCGTATCCTCGGTTTCACCGTCATTATAGTAATCAAAAACTTCAGTTTGATTTTTAGCCACAAGAATGCTACTTCTGTCAATTTGGCGAGTTGCATTAGTGGGAGCGAATACTCTAATGCGTCCATAGCTATTCAGGATAACTCCAATTTTTCCAGTTTCGAATTCTGCCTGACCATAAATATAGAATGGGAGAACAAGCAGAACCAATAAAGGGAAAAGTATTATTTTTTTCATAGTACCTCCAATTAATTAAAAAAAAGAACAAAACTTATATTATTGCCAGTTAATCAGGAACGGCGGAATAAGTAAAATCAAAGCCACGACGGCCAGAATTATTGTCAAGGGCAAAACCCAGATTGCCCATTTTTCATAAGGGATCTTTCCCATAGACAAAGCGCCCATAGTAACAGCGGATGTAGGGATTATAATATTTGTCAATTCACCAAACTGAAATGCAAGGATGGCAGTTTGTCTGGAGACGCCGACAAGATCAGAAAGGGGTGCCATAATAGGCATAGTCAAAGCTGCCTGGCCGCTACCGCTATGGATAAAGAAATTAATAACTGCCTGGATGACAAACATTTTCTGGGAAGCAAAAACAGGATTAGAAGATTCAACCAGCGGAGCCAATTTATAAAGGATGGTATCAATTATCAACCCATCCTGAGCGATTACGACAGTAGCCCTGGCGAGTGCGAGAATAAATGCGGTGCCGACCAGATCTTTAGCGCCTTCAATAAATCCCTTTACAATACCTTCCCCTTTAAGACCACCAATGAGTCCTGTAGCAATTCCCATAACAAAAAAGACAGCTGCAATTTCCTCAATAAACCATTGGAAGTAAATGACTCCAACCACTATTGCCAGGAGTGAAAGAAGGAATGCATAGAGAACGATTTTATGGCGTGTGGTAAAGACGATGGACTTATTATCACTAACCTTATCAAGGTGCATAGATTCACGTCTTTCACGGTCGAGAGCGTAAACCGGACTTTTTTCAGGATTTTTTCTTATTTTATTTGCATACCTAACAATAAATATAATGACAGTCAAATTCACAATAAACCATACAGCGAGGCGATACTCAATTCCGGAGAAGAGAGGAACCTCGGAAATACCCTGAGCGATGCCAACGTTGAAGGGGTTAAGAAAAGCGCTAGCGAATCCGATATGTGCGCCAACCAATGGAATAGCGACGCCGATAATAGAGTCATAGCCAAGAGCCAAAGCGAGGGGAACAAAGACAATGATAAAGGGAATGATTTCCTCGTTCATACCGAAAGTAGCTCCGGCTAATGAGAAAAGTGTTATAAGAATCGGGAGAATCATAACCTTGAGCAATTTAGACTTATGATATGCCTGAGTTATTCTGTGAATGAACTTATCTATTGCCTCGGTTTTCTGGAGGACATTAAATGAGCCGCCGACGAGGAGGATAAAACCAATAATAAGAGCGCCATCAACGAATCCTCTAATCGGGGCAGTGAACAGGTCAAACAATCCCTGCGGGTTACTCTGCGTATATTTAAAGGAACCGGGGACAACCACTTCCCTGCCTTTTAATTCCATTCGCTGATACTCGCCGCCGGGAATGATCCAAGTAAGAACAACAAAGATCACCAGAAGAGAGAAAATGAGGATGTAAGTATTCGGGACTTTTAATCTGAACTTTGGCAATGCGCGTCTCACTTTATTAATTTTCGATTAACTGAATCAAATATCTGACCTGCTTTAAGGAGATGGAGAGTAATGTTATCCGCAGCGAACAAATCTATTTTATTAAGGGAGATGCCGGTTGATTGAGTTGCATCAATGACAAGGACATTCCGTTCGCCAATGACTTCGAAAGTTTTATCGGGTTTATAGAGGATAGCCGTTGACTCATCGATGCCAATTCAGATAAGTTTCGGATGTTCGAGAACAACGCTGAGGAGACGATTAAAGCGCTTTCTAATTATAAAATGCTGATCTATAATGGCATTTTTAACAAAGCCGAAGCCTTCGACTGTGACGACATTATCCTTCATTACAGAGATAAAAGCAGAAGATGAATCGGTATTTCTTTTTTCATCCCCGGTAAGCATAACTTCACTCATAATAGCGGCGCCAGCGCTTGTGCCACTAATAACCCCGCCCTTATTGTAAATGTCCTTAATAAGATTTAAGATTTTTGTATTCAGCATCAGGGAAGTAAGCCGGCTCTGGTCGCCGCCGGTGAAGAAGACGCCGGTGATATTCTGAAGAGCGGAAATCAGGCTATCGCTATTACAGAGTGCGGGAGTAAGGACGACATACTCAAGATTGCGGCAGCCCATATCATCCAATTCCTCGACCATAGCGCCGCCGGCAAGATTAGGATCCCCACTTGCATTAGGGATAATAAGGATTCTGGAGCTATAAGTTCCACCAGCAAGCTCAACGAACTTATGCATCATTGCGTCAGTTCTTCTACCGCCTCCGATAATCAGGAGATTACCCTGCGGGAGGAGAGAAGGTGTACAAAATAGAATAAGTACCGAGAAAAAAAAGAGACTTCTTTTCATAGTAATTCCGGAAAAATGTTAATTATTATACAGTGATCAGGTTAAACGCCAGCGAGGCAGTTTTTTCCAGATCTTCTATCAGAATAAATTCATCCACGCTATGTGGATTTTGAGCACCAATTCCGAGATTGACCGCCTTAACACCGCGTCCGTTGAGAGAGTTTGCATCGCTTCCTCCGAATGAGACAGTGGGGATGGGGGTAATTTCCGCTTTAAGCATAGCGGATTCAATAATTTTCACAATGTCATCATCGGGGGAATGAGTGTAAGGGTCGAAATCCCAGAAATCGTTATATGTAAATAATCCGTTCAGTTCTTTTACTTTTGAATCGAAAGCAGAAATAAGCTTTTCTTTTTCGCGAATAATTTTATCCCGGTCAAAAGATCTTATTTCTCCATTTATGGTTGTTAATTCGGGAACGACATTTACAGCCGTTCCGCCCTGAATCATTCCAATGTTAAGGGTAGTCTCTTCGTCAACTCTGCCGATGTTTAAAGAGGCTATTGCGTTAGAGGCAATGAGGATGGAGTGAATTCCTTTTTCGGGGGATATACCGGAGTGGCTGGCCCTGCCCCGAACTTTTATTTCGAAGGAAATAGCTCCGCAAGATGAGGAAATATACTTGCCAGGGGGATAGGAGGAGTCAAAGACGAAGCCATATTTTATAGTTTCGGGGAGTTCAATATTTTTACTTCCCCCGAGGGTGGTTTCCTCGCAAGTTGTGAAGGCTATTGTGAAGTCCTTAAGTTCTTTGCCCTTAGTAATTGCGTTTTCGAGGGCGTAAAGGATTGAAGCGATACCTGCGCGGTTATCGGCACCAAGTATAGTTGTACCATCAGACGTAATGCGGTCTTCCGAAACGACAGGTGTCAAATTTTTAGTGGGTTCAACGGTATCCATGTGAGAGAGGAGAACGAAATTACCGCCAGAACCAATCCGACAAATCACATTGCCGGTGTTGCTGTTAGTTTTGGCTTGTGAATTATCGGTATATATAGTGAAGGGTTTTTTATTTGAGGGGTGCCGGTCAAGGCGGCTAAGGAAAGCCATTATGTGGTCTGCGATATCCTTTTCCCGTGAAGATACCGAGTCTATTTTTACCAACTCAACAAAGATGTCCGTTAATCTTTTCATGATTTTTAATGGATTTAAAGTTTCACTTAAGAATTATTTTGAAACCTTTGTTACATAATATATATTTTTTAGATTAAAGTCAACAGAAATCTTTCGCATAAGAAAGATTTTTCCGACTATCAATGATCGAGCCAGAGGATGGCAGAGGATCAGGGGGAAAAGGAGGCTTTTTTTACCGTCACTTTTTCGAGTTCTTTAAAGTCAATATCAACGCCTATACCAGGTTTATCCGGAACA
>JAAYVN010000030.1 GCA_012517155.1 Ignavibacteriales bacterium
AGTAACATAATTAATTGCAGTAAGAAAGGATAATACAATGCCTAAAACACTGACACTAACAAAACTTGACGAAATACAGAACGTAAGACTTACGTGTGTAAAATGTAACTCCGCAACTCTGATAACTGAAAAACACAAGGGGGACGAATTTAAAGAATGCAGTTCATGTGGCAACCGTTTTCATCCGGATATATTTTATTTTTCTTATCAGCTAAAGGAATTCATTAAAAATTTCAAAAGATGGAAAAGAGAAAACACGAACGGCGCAGAGATCTGGATAGAATCAGAATAACACACAAGCCCTCGATTGAGGGCTTTTTATTTGGAGACAAACTTAGCTAATTCTTCCTGTGCTATCTTAATATATTCATCCCGCACCATATCCTCGATTTTAGACAGCTGTTGTTTGGTTACCCCTAAGAACTTCCACAATTTCCTTGATCTCCCCACGCCGGAAACATTAAACCAGTAAGCTTTTTGTGATTCTTCCGGATCAGAAAAAGAAATAGCAGCTTCATTATCTGTTGCTTTCGCATTCATAGAGCGTAACATTTTCCCTTTAACCATCAGGAACTTATCCGCAGCATCCGGATAAACCATTTTCTTATATTCTTTATAGCCGCCAAGAATTATCATACCTGCCGCCCCGGTAGTTTTCGAGAAAACAGTTTTATAATATTTTCCTTCTCCCTCTTTACCCCCAAGTTTTCTTTGTATAACCGGATGCCAGGGGCGAAAGAAAGGGCGGGTTGAGTAGGAAAATTTATTTCCTTCATAGTCAAAACCGCGCCGGATATTCTCTTCGATGAATGCGAGCGCCTCAACCCCTATTTTCTCCATAAGCTTCCGCATTAGAAAACCTCTTCCCCGGTTTCTGGTGCTGAAAATCCGATCCTTTGGTAAACCTCTTTTTTCAAAAGCGGAATGCCAGCTTCCTTAATTGTTCTGATTGCCATAGCATTTTGCTCTATGTCCTGTTCTTCGCTTAACCGGAAACCGAATGAATACGGGACATCCTTCTGTGAAGCATTACGATTAATGTTATATTGAAAGTCGAGAAGCAGTACTTTCTCCATAAAGTTTTCGAAGCGCCTCATATCCGAATAAAAAATATCAGCACTCACAAGTTTTTGTACCTGTAGAGCAGCTCTGCTTCCTCCGCTATCCGGTAAATCTGATGTGTTAGCCTGTCCGAGGATGGCAATGCTAATATCTTTATTGATTGATTCGATAAGCTCTTTGAACGCATCTCCTCCGGAAGAGGTGATAGAGTTTAGTTTGAACTCAATTAAATCGGAGGTAGTCACATAATTGTTCATAACGGCTAATTTAGCCGCTTCCTCTGCAGCAGACTGATCTTCACCGCTTCCCCCTTTGTTAACTATCTGGAGAATACCTTTAAGTTTACGTAAATAGTTCCCCAGTTCCAGGAGTGCATCGAAGCGAAGAATTTCCAAGGGCATGATGGTCCTGCCGAGTCCGCCTGAGACGGGATAGTAATCCACAGAATCCAATAAATAGAGGGATGTTTCGTTTATGCCGGCGGCAATATTCTTATTACCATTAGAATCATATAAATAAATATTTTCCGTATCAAAATCAAAATCCCAGGGATTAAAGTATTTAGTTATTCCCAACATTGTTCCGGATTCAGTAGTTTCCGGGCTTAATCCCCAAAGGGAGGCACCAAAGAAGATGCTCTTTATCTGTGTTGATAATAGAGAATCTGCCAATCTGCTTATCCTGTGCATCGTCTTATCATCTATTTTTGCATTTTCTTTCGGGATCAGATCCCATTCGAAACTTGAAAGAGCGGTTGCGCGGGTTAGGTAGTGTCCGAAAATACGTGGGTTATACTGGAGGATGCGGTTTATTGAGTAAAGCAGACTTCTGTTATCTCTTGTTTTCGTATTATCCTCGTCAGCAGATCGGCAATATTGTCTGAACTCCGATAAAGTTGGATATGCTTTTGAATTTAGTATTTGAAAAGCCATTTAACTCTCCTATATAGAATAATAATCTTTATATGCTGCTGTTGGTTGTGAGCTCCCCCTTATAATCTTGCGTTTGTGGAGATACTCAACGGCGCAGATGAGAGCATCCGGTGCATCATCATTTCCGGAAGCTTTCTCTCCGCTAAAACTAAACAACTGGTTCAGGAATGTTTCTCCTTCCGGAGTTGTGCTGAAGTGTTGAGGGAACAATATTTTATTGTCCGCATAAATCATTTGCGTGTTTTTTGCAAGCTCATTAACATGAAATCGCATATATTCTATCCTGGGGAAGGGGATATTATTTATGCGGCAATAATTTCTTACGTTATTGGTCCAGTTTGATTCCTGGGTCACGTTCCCGTCAAAAGCAAGCCCGTAGATTCTTTCGCTTTTCAGTTCGAGAATTGAGTCAAGAAGATCGTTGGAGTCAGAGAAACTCCTGCATCTTGCTTTCTCAACGTAATAATAATCTGTTTTTGCGCTGTACAAAAAGGCAACTATTGCAGTGGTATTCCCTAGTCCCTTCTTAGATAAGTTAGGGTCACAATAAATAACCCCCCTGGCATCATCGGGAAGGTCTGAATATTCCAGGTAATTCTCTCGTCTGAAAAAGACCCCCTCAGGCGGGACCGGATTTTGTTGATAATTAGCCTGCCAGTCTGCTTCGCTAAGTGGCTTAATCAGCGCACGCATTTCGGCTTCCGTCTTACAAGGGTATTTTTCTTTCCACAAAGGAGACTTTTCGAAAGCCTTATAGATATACATATAAAAATTTTGCGGAAGCAACTTTTTTTCATACATTAGTCTGAGCTGATGCATAGCGCAACCCTGGACAATATCATTCCCCAGTATCAGGAAGATCCCTTTCTCCGATAGCGATGTATAAGCTTCAACCATTTTGTCAATGCGCAATTGAACGGATGCTTTTGAAAAGGAGCTCTCAAGTGTTTCAATATCGTCCCCCAGTAAAAATTCCGGTCTGTCGAATAGCCTGGAATAGCCTCTCACGGATCTTCCCTCGGAGAATGCGGCGATGGTTCGGTAGCCCTTCGTGGAGTTCTTAACGGTGAATACAAGCTGGTCACTGTTGAACTCAATAATATCAATGCCAAAATCAAATTTGATTCGTGAGTTTTTATCGAGTATCAGCCCAATATCTTTAAGGATATTACTGCTTTTATTAATAGTCTCCGCATAGGTTCCTGCAGTTTTTACCCTGCCTCGGATTAATAAATAGATAAGCAACTTTTTAGCAGTAACCGTTTTGCCGTGTTTCCTTGGACCCAGGAACAAATGGTAACCCGGAGCATCCACAACGCCGGCGATAGCGGTCAGCATTTTATTTGGTTTATGGTAGCCATCCCCGTATAGTTCGGGAGGGAAATAGGTTTTATCGAAATATGCAAAATCCGCAAGCGCTTTTGAAATTCTTTTTTGCTGGTTCTCTTTAGATTTTTCCTTCTCCGGAAAGCCTGCAATATCAAATGCCTGCTTATCGGAAGATAAGGCTTCGGCAAATCCCTTAAAACTCTCTTCCAGGTAACTAAAATTATTCATTTTTTGCCTTGGCCAGTTCTTCGTTGAATATCTTTATTATATCTTCATTAGAAGCGGAAGGCTTGAATCTTCTGATTATCCTTGCTATCAGGTCGGCATCAATACTTTTAAGATGCTTCTGCAATGTTAAAGCGGTAACCTTATTCTTCAGAGTAAGATATTCGTTCATTAGCTTCAGCCGGGTAGAGACGACCATATCGGTGCTGGTTTCCAGTTCAGACAATATAGTGGATATTTGGTTTTTTATCACATCCTCTTCCTTGATAACATCTGAAATCAGACTGCCCACAATCTGTCTCCCTTTCTTTGTATTTTGCATAAGGGCAAAGTCAGAATACTTTTGCAAAGCATACCTGACCCTGGCTTCAGAGACCTCAAATAATTTTGACAGGTCTTTCAAGGTCATATCCGGATGAGTAGATTTCCAGGCGGCTATCTGTTTCATCCTCAGGGGATCTAATTTTTTAGCACTCATAAAATCACATGTTTGTTTTCAAAAATTGAACAATTTTTTGCATACTTTTAAGCCCGAAAAAGTCCCGGATGGAGAAGCCGCGTAACCGAATACGGCAAACGGCTTCATTAGAGCGTTTTTAAGCCTACTTTTTCACGCTATTTGAGAAAGCCATATAAAATGACTACCTCAAAAAAGGTCAACGAAGTCATAAAAAGTAATACAAAAGTCATAAAAAGTAATAAAAAAGTCATACGAAAGTCAACAAAGTAATATGAAAGTCATAAAAAGTAATATTGACAAAACGACAAAAACGCAAGTCTCGGATCATAATAAGCACTTTTCCGGATTTTTGCTCAACTTGTTGTTCCAAAAAACGCACAATAATCAATTATTAGCTCCAAAGAAGCTACAGCGGTATTATTAAAATACCCCTCAAATCCAATCCAATTGTCGGGATATTCTATATTGGTTTTATAACCATTAATGTTCTTAGCAGAAGTGCTAAGATATTCCTGTAGCTGATAATTCAGGATATATTCCTCAACCTCTTCGAGTATTGCTACAGCTAAACAGGAGGAGTCTGAAGCAGATTCTTCTGAATTAACCGCGGAAAATAATAATACCTTTGCCTTCCTAAACACCGGATGAGAATTGGAGTTCTTTAAATTATCGCCACCCGGCTCAATAAACACCATAATACCCGGTGGGACAACCGCAAATTCATTATTACGGCCTGCTTTAATGTCGTAATCGGGGAGTTTTTCAGTCAGGAAAGCAATTATTTCATCGCGTAAGTCTTTTATTTTCAGCATTTATCCCTCATTACTGTATGGAACATCCATAGTTCCTGTTTGTCCCCCTGCATTTCTTGAGGAATTCTGTTCTTTAAGTAGCATAATGGCCGAATCATAGTTATTCTTATCATATTGCAATTTTGATTCGGAAGCCCCTCCCATTCTTTGCCCGCACAGATATTCCATAATCCAGGCGAAAGGCTGAAGAGTGGCATCTGTTTTCGTATTATTGCCGATCGCGGCAAGTACAACGCTCTCGGTTGCGGCGCAAAACCTGCTATAAACATCAGAGTCGTTCAGCAATTTTGATGCCGCCGGGCTAAGCAAATCTTTTATTTCGTCATATGTGTACATAAATTTCTCTTAATTGGTATCGAAAATTATAAATTCTCAATAAAGTTAATAAGCTAAATACGGATTTATCCGACTATACTGGGAAGCAGAGACTAAGTTTGGACATAAAATAAATAAAAATACGAGAGATTTATGCCGTTTTCACTAAAAGAATTTCTAAAAAAGGTTTTTCCCGATAAAAAAGAGTTTGAGGAGATGCCGGACATTCCCATTGTTACAGAGACTCCCCCTGCTGTTCCGCCAACTCAGACTGAACTTCCAAAAGAAGTGCTGACAATTGTTGAGACGATGAAAGCGGAGAATAAGAAGATCCTTGACGAGCTGGCTGCTTATAAGCAAAAAGAAGAAGACCGGGAGAAATTGCTAAATCAGAAAGCACAGGATGAAAGAAAAGCAAAGATTGATGCTGCAGTAAAGCAGGCAATTGATAATAGGAAAATCGAAGCTCAGAACAAAGGACTGCAGGATTCATACAAAGCGCTTTTAGAGAAGGACTTTGAAAACGGAGTTAAGGCAATTGAAGCATTACCGGTTATTGGCGGAGAAATTCCGCCGGGAGATAAATCGGGAACCAAGTCCCCCCTTGAATCAGGAAGTGGAATATTAAGTCATATTAAAGAACATCAAAAATCAACAGCATTAGGAGAAATCAAATGAAAAGATCCGCATTATTTGTTTTATTCTTGTTACTCATTGTGATAACGGCTTATGCCGCTTCAGCTTGGGTCGAGAATGCAACCGTTTCACAATCAAGTTCAGCAAAAACAGTTTATTTTGAAGCTTCACTAGCTTCAACCGATACCCTTATATCCAACCCATTCGACTTTGAAGCCTATGGGCAGGTAGTAAAGGGAGCATTTCTAATATCATCAACGGCGGGCACGCCTAAAATAAAGCTTGTAAAACAAGAATCCTGGTTTGATGGTGCATGGAGCACTACTAAAACTATTTGGAATGATTCAACTGAGACGCAGACCACTTTTGGGGATACCATATTAACTAAAACAAGATATATATTCATTGGAGTGGCGGGCAATCAAACTGACGGTTATTTGAAAACAATAATTAAAGGGTACCAGTAATGGCAAAGGAAAAGCAAAAGCCTCTTTATGAGTTCGATTTCCGGGTTTTTGAAGCCGGAAAAGAATCAGGCATAATACAAGTAAAAGTTGAGGCAGACTCTGAAGCCGAAGCACTGAAAGAAGCAGTTAAAAAAATCAGAGAAAAACATCAAAAATTTGAGTACACAGGAAATTTTAAAATAATTAAGGAAGGAA
>JAAYVN010000031.1 GCA_012517155.1 Ignavibacteriales bacterium
CGGCAATGCAAATATTCACAAAGAATAATAACCAGTGGCAGGGGAAACCCCTTACTAACGAAGAAGCTCTCACATTCAAAACTAAACTCTCGGCATCCGGCATAAAATTTGTCCTTTCTCACGACTCTTATTTAATTAACCTTTGTGCCCCGGATAAAGTGATTTTGGAAAAATCCGGAGCAGCTTTTATTGATGAAATTGAGAGATGTAGTCTTCTGGGTATCCGGTACCTTAATTTCCATCCCGGTTCTCATGGAGGCGCGGGTATGGATACCGGCATTAAATTAATTGCGGAGTCGCTTAACTTAGCTCACGAAAAAACAAAAGGTGCTGATGTCTTCAGCACACTTGAAACTACTGCCGGACAGGGAAATTCCATTGGCTTTCGCTTCGAACAATTGCGCCAGATAATTGATCTGGTCGAAGAAAAAGAGCGGATGAAGGTTTGCATTGATACAGCCCATATTTTCGCTGCCGGTTACGAGCTTAGAGAAAAAAAAGCTTTCGATAATGTTATCAAAGAATTCAACGACATAATCGGACTGGAGCGGCTGATTGCTTTTCATGTTAACGACAGCAAGAAAGAACTTGGTAGCCGGGTTGACAGGCATGACCATATCGGTAAGGGATTCATCGGACTGGAAGGATTCCGCAATCTTATGAACCATCCTGATCTGATTAATATTCCCAAAATCCTGGAGACTCCTAAAGGCAAAGAACAACTCGAAGACCTCGAAAATCTGTCTCTCCTCAGATCATTAATTAACCAGTAAACGTTATAAACGCTATTTCACCAGGCTCATCTTAATTGTCTTTACAAAATCACCTGCTATTATCCGACAGATATATACTCCGCTCGCGTATCTTTTTGCATCAAATGTTATCTGATACTTTCCCGCTTCCTGTTCCTTATCTACAACCTTTGTCACTTCCTTACCCAGTATGTCATATATCGTTAAAGTCACTTTACTGTTTACAGGTAACTGATAACTAATTACCGTTTCCGGATTAAACGGATTGGGGTAAGGATCATATAGCTGGAATCCTTCCGGTTTTTCTCCTTCACTGCCTTCTTCTATTCCGTTTACTATTATTGATGAGTCTCCACTCAAGATTTCGCAAAAACCAAAAATACTCATTCCCGTTTTGGTTGCTGTTCCAATTAAAAAATCATCCACACCATCACCGTTTACATCCCCTATCCGTCCTATTAATCCACCATAGAAATTACTGCTTCCTCCCAACACCAATACCGGCAAGTTGTGGTTATTCATATTCTTACCGCCTAAGAATATCTTCATTACAGGATACCCGAAATTTGCTGCTACTTGAATTATGTCATTATATCCATCCCCGTTTACATCGCCGACAATCATTGACTTTTCCGGGTAGAACCCCATATTCTGAGTGTTTATTCCAACATCGGGTATAGTATCTAAAGGTATTCCTCCATAGATTATTGACATTTCTGTCCAATATGGATAATAGTTCGCATAGCTATATAACAATACATCTGCTCTTTTATCATTGTTTATATCCCCGAGTATCCGCATTGTTCGTAAGTTAAAGGTTTGCTCTTTCTGATAAAACGATTGAACCGATGTTGTGTCCCAGCTACTGTTGCCCCGGATTATTAAAATTGATACGTTTTCATTTATAGTTTCTCCAATATGTCTTCGTAGCATTAAGTCACTCTTTCCGTCTCCGTCGAGATCACCCGATGAAATATCATTAACACGAATGTTCTTTGATGTATCACTGCGGATAATCATCTCAGGTATTAGGTCAAATTCCGGATATGTGGAGCAAATGTAATAAATCGATTTCTGGATAGTAGAGTTTGGCAAGTAATAATCTATAAATACAATATCTTCATAACCATCCCCGTTAAAATCCCCTATGTTTTTTATCTCAACTCCATACGATAATGAGACACTTTCCGGATGTGGCAATATACAATCCGGGATTGTATCAAGGTATTGTCCTCCGTAATATATAGATACCTTACTACTATCAAAACTGTTTACTAATATATCTTTTATTCCGTCATGATTTATATCTACAGCTATTTTTCCTCGAACACGGTTGTTAAACAGCATAGCACTGTTTGTGTCTATTGTTTCACCTCCCATATATATCATAAATGTATCAGCCCATGGGGCACCGTGCAACAGAAAGTCGTCATATCCATCTCCATTTTGGTCACCAAGAGCCAAGACTCTACTTTCTGAGTTCCAATCGAGATTAAGATATTTCCTGAATAAGACATTACTGAATTGTGAATAACTGTACCCTGAAAAAACTATCTGTAATAGAAAACTGATGATAATTATTTTTTTCATTTTATTTGCCTAATGTTTCTTCTTTCGTTCTAATCAATTGTTTAATCTTCCCCGGTTCTTTAAGAACACTTCTCCGAGGAGGAGGTTTTAGAATTATTATAAGCTGTTTGTTAAGATATCACATTGTTCATTTTACAACATTTAATCTTTTTGCAATATCAATTTACAAAATTTATTATAGCAAGTCTATCAGGCGGCGCCTGATATTTAAAAATAAATATGCCGTTTTTAGCGTTTTTTCGCCATCCGGGTTTTTCAGAATTCACGAAATGATTTTTAACACTTTTTAATCTTTTGCTTTTTATAACTGTCCTTAAAAGCGGGACAGGTACAACGGATTTACCAACGGAC
>JAAYVN010000032.1 GCA_012517155.1 Ignavibacteriales bacterium
TAGTAGGATTCCTCGCGGGCATCCCCCTTGTGGAAGGTATTAAAGATGTTCTCCAGGTAGATTTTGGTCATAGAAAATTACTCGCGCTGAGGTTAAAAAATAATACTATTCAAACTTAATGTATTTTGTGGAATTATGCAATTGTAAAGATAAGATGAAAGGCAAATGTTCCAAAACGTCTGAAAATGAAAAATGTATGACTGTTTAGTCGAAGGTCGTTAATAGTCATTTTTAGTTTTTATCCCCCACTACAAAGCAATTGTGAGCAGAAAGGAATTCTTTTGAGATTCCAGGTTTGTTATGAGGACTGTACGAAAATATACAGTATTAACAGCCGGTGTTTATTTTATAATTGTATTGTCAATTTTTATTAACTAAACAAAGAAAGGTAAAAAAATGGCAATACTAATTGGCAGCGTGCTGGGAAATTTCAGAGGGAAACTCGGAAACCTGGCAGCAAGAATAATCGAGGGAAGGACGATATTTGCAGCCCGTCCTTCATCTTATGATGACCCTATGACTCCTGAACAGATTGAGTACAGAAGTAAACTGGGTACGGCTGCAAAGTTTTCCAGCGGTATAAATAATGTGCTTACATTAAGAAAGCTCTGGAAAAAGATGCGTCCTCCTTTAATGAGCGCATTTTCTTATATGGTTCAGCAGAATGTAAAGCTCGTTGGAACGGAGGCACCCACCGCTGATTGCATCACTTCACCACCGAATGGTTTCCTCTATTCATCAGCCGACCTTACGGTAGCGGAAGCAAATGTGACGGCAACCATTCCCGCACTGGACACGTTCATTTCCCTGCCTCCTGAGGCAAGCGGGGTAAAGTTTGCGGGAGTAATTTCCTATGGTGACCCCATAAATGAGGGGATGGAGGAGTTTGTAGTGACACCGATTGAGAAGGAAGTTGAAGGCTACAATTTCTCTGCTCAATACAGTCTGACAATCCCCTTGTCGTCCGTGCAGGTTAATCTGGCAACGCTATACCAGAGAAAGACTGTCTATCTGGGACTTATAGTGACAGATGAAGGCGGGTCTGAGGTGATAGCACACAGTGACAGCATCTCTGCAGTAGTTTAGGATAACGGGAGTATGAGCTCTGCAGAGTAATGCTCCGGAGAGCTGATATTCCCTTCCGGTTCTTTCCCCCGATACTGACGCGTGGTACCGGGGGAAATTATTTGAGTTTTTTTCTATAAAAAAGTGTGTGTTCGGAATTATCGTGATATTTATATGCGAAGACCAAAATGGAAAATTTCCGGGGTCAAAAAAATTAAACAATTTATCTTAAGATATGAAAGGAAAAAAATGAAAGAGACATTATTTAAATCAGGGACTCTGATTTTTGTATTAATAATAATATTGATTTGCAGTGCGAAATTAAACGGACAAAGCGAGGAGGTCGGGAGAATAATTTCCGGGCAGGAAGCTGATTCACTGTTCGGAGAGGTGCTTTACTCCGATACAATTTCGACGGATAAGCTTGTTTCGTTGTTGGCAGATACAGAAAAATTTGTTATGTTTCAGTTGATAAAAGGGAAAGTTTATATACTGGGAGATAACCGTAATCCACTTTTTCCTAATAATTACATACCGGGTGAAAATATCCTTTTTCATCTGTTCAGCAAAACAAAAGTCGGGGAGTTAATTCTATCCGGTTCCTCACTCTTGACGATTATTGAGAAACGAAGAAGAGTTTTATCTGTGACAAATGGCGACAAGACGCTTGAGTATAGCTATCCGTGTCCTCCATTCTGTTCACCATAGTGATTACTGAAAAATTATAAAGATGATCCGTTCTTACGGGAGGGATCACTGTAAAAATACAAAATAGAAATTTAATTTATGCAATCTTTACCGCTAATACTTTTCATATCATTAAACACCATTGTGTGGCTGCTTACCCTGCTAAAGCAGTACAGGACGGAGTACTTTTATTTTTTTGTACTATTAAATGTTATGGATATTGTTACACTGGCAGGATGGATGTCGTTCGATTTTTCATCAAATGTAATTATGTTTTTTATCACGACACTGATTTTGTTATCCATACTGCCCAATATCTACAAAAATGCAAAGAGAAGACACATTTACGTCGCAGCCGCGCTGCTGATTACAGCGGTTTTTCATTTTTTTGACCTGAGCCATACAACGCTATGGGGAATAATGATATTGTGTGTAGTGATAATTTTGATAATAACCAGAAGGATTATCGTAACTTCAACGTATCAGGGCATCCTGAACCTGATGCACCTGCTGCTGCTCTTTTATTATTTAACAGTTGTGTTCAAATTGTTTAATACAATCAGCGGAGTGGATATGGGGGTCTTTTATTTCTGGTTTTTCCAGGTGATGCACCTCCTTACCGGACTGGCTTTCTGTTTTGTGAATGTGAATACGAAACATTTCGAGATTAAGTTGGGGTGATAGTTCGTTTGCAGCTATCGTAACGGTCAAAGAACGAAAGTCATTAAGCAGTCAATAATGGTCATTGCGCTTAGCTGTCATCAGGTTGTGTATAGATGTATTAATTGCATAAAAAATGGAATTGCTGATTTGCTGAGTAGTCATAAGATTGCAAAAAAAAAACGGAGTGGGTTTAGCCACTCCGTTTGTCATTTCAGACTAATTTATTTTTTATAAACCGTAGTTGAAGTTAAGTCCGATAAGATGTGCGCTTGATTTGAATGTTCCATTCAAGTAAACAGGATCATTCGGATAGAGGGAAGCGTGATACTGGTTCGGATATACTCTTTCCTTAGAAGTCGTAACGGTTCTTTCCATAAACATAAGATAGAGATAAGCGAAATCAACGCTTAGGTTATCTGTAATCTGATAGCTTAAGCCAAGGTTGATGCCAAGTCTGTCAGCATCGGGGAGTGTGGGGTCAACTTTTTCATCGGAGACAGGGTTAGTGTCATAAAGCAAACCGCCACGAACAGTGAACATTTCACTTGCCATATATTCAGCGCCAAGTCTGGCAATCCAGCTGTTCTTATAGTCACGAGTAGAGGTCGAAACGTAAGGCTGACCGGCAACAAGGAATTCAGAGAAGGTGATTTCGAGTTTATCGTAACTTGACCAGCCGTTGTACTGGAAATCGGCAGCGAGAGTAAGGAAGTTCTCGTTGCAGCTGTTAAAAAATTTATGCGCAAGACCAAACTGAACAACCATAGGGGTATTAAGCGGAGCTGTGATAGCACCTTTAGGGAGTTGTGCAACAACGGCAGGGGGGGTATTGGCACCGGGGGTAACTTCCGCGGTTCCTTCATATTCCAGTTTCACGTTGCTTTTGAATGATAAACCCATAGAGAGGCACTTTGTAGCCTGAAAGAAGAGGGCAGCATTAAAGCCATATCCTAATTTATCCCCTTCCATTCTGATCTTTGCATCGTTAATTTTAGCTATCGGAGGATTTGCAACACCGGTTGGAACAATTACTTCAATATTCCTGGCAATAATCACATCGGAATAGAAGACATTAAAACCAACTGCTGCGGAGAGTTCATTTGTTAATTTATAGGCAATAACCGGAGAGAAGTTGAAAGTTCTGATCTCGGTTTCAACTGCCATATATTTACCAACCCAATCGTCTTCCCAGGTGGTTCCAAGTCCCCAGGGATTGTTAACACCAAAACCAACAAAAAGGTCCGGGGTGATTTCCTGAGTGAAATAGAAGTTAATGGGGGTGAAAACAGCACTTTTAAGCTTTGATTCTGTAGTCAAAGGGGTTGGACCTGTAATCTGGCTTGAGGGCATTATAAAAGTAGAACCAATGCTGAAGTGAGTTCCGCGAAGCTGTACGATACCTGCCGGATTGAAATAAACGGCAGAGGGGTCATTAGCAAGACCGGTGAAAGCGCCAGCCATACCCATTGCACGGGCTCCATGCTCATTAATCTGAAAACCGCTGCCAAACGTGTTTGAAACGAACATAACTAAAAAAAACAGTGCGACTATTTTTTTCATACTTACTCCTTATATTTTTTTATGATGAATTTATTATTCTAACCGGAAAAGGATTGCGCCTTTTTCCACAGGGTTACCTTCAGATACAAGAATATCTTTTATAAACCCTGAAAAGGGAGATTTTATATCGTTCTCCATTTTCATGGCTTCAAGAATAAGAACAGATTCACCATGGTTCACTTCATCCCCGGGTTTTTTCTTGATTTTAAGAACCATCCCGGGCATGGGTGAATGGACTTCGCTCCTATGTTTGGCTTTTTCAGAGAGTTTCACAATCTGGGAAGCCTTCTTTTCCAAAACAGTTTCGACATTACAGAAAAAATAAAAACCGTTCAGTAATATAACTATTTTATTCTTATTTTCTTCAACTTTTATGACTTCATAGACCTTGTTATTGAGCCGCAATGAATAGTGGGCATTGTTGTTTTGGATAAGTTCACAGGTATATGAAACCCCGTCAATTTCAATCTTATTTTGGGAGAGTATTTTTGCCTCTTTTTCTTTAGAGTTCAGTTCAATCCGGTAATCATTAATCATTATTGCCTCCCCATTTGTTATTTTCGGAGCATGCTTTTGGGAGCACGGATGTTTCCGTTCTTTTTTTATTTCTATGGAGGGCTGCAAATGCGGTGGCAAAGAGCTCATCCTCCTCTGTGCCCTGCTTTTTCCATTCCCCCGGTGGCAGGGAGAGAAACTCCTTATCGATAAAATTAATGTTATAATCTCCTTTTCTGAACTTATCGTTATTAATAATCCATTTCAAGAAAGATATGTTGGTGTAAAGTCCTGCTATTAAATAGTTTGAGAGGGCAATACTCATTCTTTCTATAGCACTGATTCTGTCAATTCCCCAGGTGGTGATTTTGGTAAGCAGCGGGTCATAATAAATGCCAACCTCGGAGCCGAAATCTATGCCACGGTCCACACGAAGACCGGGACCTGAGGGGAGTCTGTGGAGCATGACCTTCCCTGTGGTTGGGAGGAAGTTGTTATCAGGATCTTCTGCATATATACGGCATTCAACGGCGTGTCCTTTTAGTTTAATATCGTCCTGAGTAAGGGCAAGTTTTCGATCCATGGCTATGAAGATCTGCTCGCGTACAAGATCTGTACCTGTTATCAGTTCAGTTACAGGGTGTTCCACCTGCAGGCGGGTATTCATTTCAAGGAAATAGATGTTTTTTTCGTTATCTACAAGGAATTCCACAGTACCGGCGTTGTAATACCCGCACGCTTTGGCAGCTAACAGGGCGTAATTTGTAATTTTTTTGCGCGTTGATTCGTCCAGAAATGACGAGGGAGCTTCTTCAACTACTTTCTGGTGTCTTCTTTGCATCGAGCATTCACGCTCGAAAAGGTGGAGATAGTTGCCGTGTTTATCAGCGAGGACCTGAACTTCAATATGCCTGGGGTCGTCGATAAGTTTTTCAATAAACACAGAGTCATCCTTAAATGCCTTAAGGGCTTCCCTTTTAGCAGATTCGAAAGCATCGGCAAAGTCTTCCATCCGGGTAACTTTTTTCATCCCCTTTCCCCCGCCCCCTGCGGATGCTTTAATCAGAACCGGAAAACCGATTTCCTGAACAAGTTTGCTTGCATCTTCTATGGAGGTGACCGGGTCAATGGTTCCGGGAACAATGGGAACACCTTTAGCGTGCATAAGACGCCGGGCATCAGTTTTCTTTCCCATAGTTTCGACAGTTTTGGAAGAGGGACCTATGAAAGCGATACCGCTCTCCTCGACTGCCTTAATAAATGCGGCATTCTCAGAAAGGAAACCATAGCCGGGATGAATGGCATCTGCTTTAATTTTTTTTGCGGTGGAGATTACTTTATCCACATCAAGATAACTTTCTGCCGGATAATAGCCACCAATGGAGTAGGATTCGTCAGCGTAGCGGGTATGGAGAGCTGACCTGTCCGCATCAGAAAAGAGGACAGCGGAGGTGATGCCAAGTTCGTTAACGGTTTTAGCGATACGAACGGCTATTTCGCCCCGGTTAAAGATAAGTATTTTTTTGAACACACTGCTCCTATTTTAGTTCAACTATTGTTACACCCTCGCCACCATACTCAACCGGTGCGAAATGATAGGATTTCACTCCGGGATGGGAGTCCAGTATCTCTTTAACAAGTTTTTTGAGTACTCCGGTTCCTTTGCCGTGAAGTATTTCAATTCTATCCCGGCTTGAAGAATATGCAGTATCAACAAACTTAATTATTTCAAGTTCGGTTTCTTCAGGTTTTTTCCCCCGGATGTCCAATCGGAAGCCGTATTGCGCCTCGGTTATGAGACTGTATTCACTGAAAGCCGGTTTTTTCTTTTCCGGCGCAGTAAGTTCCAGTTCTGAGACTTTCACTTTCAGACGGATTGTTCCGGAAGTAATATGTGCCATCTCCCCGTTACGGAGGAACTCCTCAATAATCCCGGTAGAGTTTGAGCCTTTAATTCTGACAGTATCCCCAACTTTAAGATTCTGAACTTCGGCGGAGGGGACAGGTTCTTCCTTATGCAAAGTTTTCCCTTCGGCAAGGATGTTATGCAATGTCACATTAGCGTTTTTAATTGCCTGTTTTGAGGCGCCTGATTCACGGATTTCCTTGATAATGGCATTAATGGAATGTTTTGCCTCGTTAAGAAATTTCTCCCCTTCCTCGCGGGAATGTTTCAGAATTAATTTTTTCTCTCTGTCCAGTTTAGTAATTCTTTCATTATATAGAGAAATTAATCCCCGAAGCTTGGTTTCGTTAATTTCGGCGGTGCGAAGCTTTTCCTCAAGAATTCTGGATTTATTTTCCATATCCACAAGACTTTTATCGAACTTCTCCTGTTCGGGATTGAGATGAGCGGAGGCTAGTTTCAGAAGGTCGTTGTCAAAGCCGATACGTTTTGCAATTTCGAAGGCATAGCTTGAACCGGGAATTCCCTGCCGGAAAGTGTAAGTGGGTTTTAGCTCAATAGTATTGAATTCCATTGATGCATTTTCAATTCCCTCGGTTTCGTTTGCAAGGAGTTTGAGTGCGCCTAGGTGAGTGGCGGCCAGCAGGGTTACTCCTTTTTCCTTTAGCCTGCTTATAATTGCGGTTGCAAGGGCACTGCCTGCTGCAGGTTCTGTGCCTGTGCCAAGTTCATCCAGCAGTACAAGGGAATGGTTATCCGCCTGTTCAAGTATATTATAGAGGTTTGATAAGTGTGAACTGAATGTGCTCAGATCATACTCGATGGACTGCTTATCTCCAATGTCAACAAATATGTGGTTAAAGATATGGAAGTTGGAATCGGGGGAAGCGGGTATGTGGAGTCCGCACTGAACCATAATGGAGAGGAGTCCTACATTCTTCAGTACAACGGTTTTACCCCCCGCATTAGGTCCGGTAAGGATTATTATTTTATTACCGGCAATTTTCAGATTCAGAGGGACAGTTCCCTCCCGGGTAAGCTTTTTAAGGAGTACGGGATGCCTGGCATCCGAAATTAAAAGGGGTTTTGAGTCATCCAGCGTTGGGAATGAGCCCCTCGTTTCGATTGAGTACTTTGCGATTGCGAAATATTTATCCAGTTCAGCAACAATAAGCAGGGAGTTCAGAAGCGTGTCGCTGTGTTCGGCAATTCTTTTTGTCAGTTCCCTAAGAATCCTCTCGATTTCTCTTTTTTCAGCGAAGGAGAGGGAGACGATTTCGTTGTTGAGGTTAAGGGTTTCCTCCGGCTCGATATAAACTGTCTGACCGGTAGCCGATTCGGAATGAATAAATCCTTTTATGTGGCGTTTATGTTCAGACTTGACAGGAATAACCACTCTCCCCTCCCGCAGGGTGATATACTCCTCCCGCACGAGATCTTTTTCCGACAGATCTTTAACCAGCCGGTTAACGAGCCTGCGAAGCTCTTCATTTTTGGATCTGATATCGCTTCGAATCTCTTTAAGCAGTTTGCTTGCGCTGTCTTTTAACTCGCCACTTTCGGTGATAAGGGAAGTGATATGATGTTCGAGCACTTTATCGGAAAAGAGGTGATTCCCCTTGAGTTTGAGTTCCGGGGCTAATACGATATTATCGCTTAAGAAGCGGACAAGGTTCCTCGAAATCTGAGCAAGGCTGAGTATGGACATAATCTGTTTGACCTCAAGCACAGCGCCATCTATTTTAGCTATCCGGAGGGGTTCATTAATATCAGGTAGATATTCAATTGGAGGGTAGTTGGAACGAACCAGAATTTCCTTGGCTTCGGTGGCGCATTTCCCTTCAAGCGCTATAGTGGCGAGGTTATGAAGAGGACGGAGGTCATTAATCAGCAGTTTCCCAACTTCAGTCTGAGCATAAGCGGAAACATATTTAAGGACTTTAGGAAATTCGAGGGTAATTTCAGTATCGGAAACGGACATAATTTATTTTACTTCCTCATCCTGAATGATTAGTTCTTTAATTTGCTTTTCGGCATCAGTGGAATGTTTTACAAACAGGTCAACCAGCGAATGGAGCATTCCGGCAATGGTATTATATGAAAGAGACTTTTCCTTCTGCTCCTGAGACGGGAAACTGAATGTGTTCAGAAGAAAAAAGATACTGCTAAGAAAAACTGCAAACTGCAGAACGCCTAGAATCCCTCCGGTGATCCGGTTAATCAGATTATTTACCTTATCGTGGGGGTGAACAATTCGCTTGGTGATTGCTGTGATAATTATTATCACAATAAATGTTATTACCCCTGCTGCTATTTTAGCGAAGTAAATTTCAAAGCCAAGCACTTTATTCAGGACGCTTCCAAAAGGGGCAGCGAGAATGATTCCCAGGACCAGACCGAGCACAAAGCCGACGAATCCAATAAGTTTCCGCACAAGCCCGTCCTTAAAACCGAGAATAAAAGCTATAGCAAGAAAGATCAGGACGATAATGTCTAAGTAGTTCATCTATAAAAGAGTTATAATGTTAATAAAATCAGGAGAGGATTTTCTCCACTGCTTCTTTAATTGCCTTCCCTTCGGCTTTTCCCTTAAGATTTTTAACAACCAGGGGCATAAGTTTAGGAAAGTCGGCTTTGGATACCGCCCCGATTTCCGCGGCAATATTTTTTACATATTCAACAATTTCATCCTGAGTCATTTGTTTGGGAAGGAATTCCAAAAGTATAGCGAGTTCCTTTTCCTCCTTATCGCTGAGGTCAGTTCTGCCTGCTTTCTGAAACTGTTCGATTGATTCTTTTCGTTTTTTGACCGCAGAAGTGACGAGGCGGATCTCATCTTCTTCGGTCAGTTTCATGTCCGCACCGCTTTTTTCAAATTCGAGGATAAGTGCGCGGATTGAGCGGATAGTTTCAAGGCGTACTTTATCGCCGCTTTTCATGGCTTCTTTAAGTTCCTGAGTTATTTTATCTTTCAATGACATAATAAATTTCCTTAATATAATTCAAAAAAAAGGCAGGAATTACCCTGCCTTAAATTGCTATGATTTACAGTAAAAGGGATGTTAAATTTTAACCATGGTTGAATAATTGATTCTCAAGCAAAAAGCTTTTCTCAGTTCCTGCTGGATATCCGTAACCTGTCCCATATCGCTCCCCTTATCAACTCTCATGGAAACGATAACATTTGGCATAGCCTGACGCTTGTTGTACATGATTTCCTGAATGGTTCCAAGATCAACTATTGCGTCATTAATTTGTATTCTGCCATCCTGACCAAGCCAGAGATAGGAAACAAGTCGTTTATTTTCGATTTTCTCGACAGCCTTAGCTTCCGGAAGTTTATATTTCACAAGCACTTCAACTTCGCGCATGGTGGTAGTCACCATGAAGAAGAGAAGGAGCATGAAGATAATATCCGGCATTGAAGCAGTCGGTATTTCCTGTTTGGTATTGGCTCTTCTTTTTTCAAATTGCATAATTTCCCTCGCTGTTATTTAACTTTTTCAGGTTCAGCTAACGAAATTGTAATTGGGATTTTATCCCTGACTTCAACTTGTGCTTCATCCGGAATATTAATAAATTTCTTACCGAAGCGTCGAAGTGCGTATTCATCCCTAACCTCAAAATAAGCAAGTTTAACCTGGTCTAAAGCCATGATATACCTGTTATAATTGGTTTTTCTATCCGTTTTGACGGATACAATCAATTTTCTGTTAGCGGGTAATTCAATTTTGGATTCAATTCTCGGTTTAAGTGTTTTGGAAATCTGAGGGATTGAAATAATTGCACCATCAAGAAGTACATCGCCATTCTCATTAATGAGTACGGCAGCCATACGGTCCTTGCTGACTTCAACGGTCTCAACATCCTCAACAAATTCCGGGAGTGTTATACCGATACCTGTATCCACGTCAATAACCGTAGCGACAAGAAAGAATATGAGCAGAAGAAAAGCAATATCCGCCATGGAACTTGAAGGAATTTCGGCAGATCTTTGTTTTTTCTTTTTAATTAGTGCCATATTAAACTCTTACTTTCGATTATTTTTTGTTTTTGAGTTCGTAGAGTGCATCGATTAGCTCAATTGAGCTGGCTTCCATATCGCTGATTAATTTGTCTATTCTGGAGACGAAGTAGTTATAGAAGACCTGTAGGATCATAGCTACAACGAGACCGAAAAGAGTTGTTAATAACGCAACTGCGATACCTTCAGCAACGATAGCAGGAGAGATCTGTGCGGCTTCCTTAATAGCGTCGAATGCCTCGATCATACCCTGAACTGTTCCGGTAAAACCAAGCATAGGAGCGATTGTAATGAATGTTGAAATCCAGATAAGGCCTTTTTCAAGGAAACCCATTTCGATACCGCCATAAGCCATGATAGCTTTTTCAGCAGAGTCAAGACCTTCGTCTGCTCTGAGTAAACCGGCATAAAAAACGGAAGCAACCGGACCGCGGGTCTGGGTGCAGATTTCTTTTGCTTTATCGATACCTTCGTCCATGAGGGCTTTTTTAACTTTAACCACAAAATCTTTTGTGTTTATGCTTGCGCGTGTTAAAGTCCACATTCTTTCAATAACGAAGCCAAGACCGATAACAAAGCATGCAAGGATTGGGTGCATAAAACCGCCACCGGCGTTATATTTCTCAACTAACCAATTCATAATTCCGGTGTCTTGCGTCTGCGCAATCACGAAATTAAACGACATTAAAATATCGGTGAATACCATATAAAAAGACCTCCAATATGATTTCTTATTTGTTTATGTATGTTGATGTTAAAAATAAATTTCAGTAATTTATTCACTAAATTAATAAAATTAAATAAAATACAAAACACAATAATTTCAATTAATCAAAAAAAATGCAGGTGTAATAATAAGGAATTTTCTTAATTTGCAACAGATGAAAATCAAAGCCTGCCATTAAAGACCATCTGAACAAGATCTGCAAAGTTATCGGTTTCCTCGTAAACCATAAGATCCTCCCTTGCGCAAATCAGGTATTTCCCGTTTTCGGCATCGAAAAGCACAAGGTCCTCGTCGGTTCTGCCGATATAAAGAAAAGAGTCCTTATATTCTTCATGCCGTGAATAGTACTCCCTGAATTCACGGTTCGAGGAGATAATATCCGGCAGGGAGTAATTCCCTTCCCTTAGTGCGCCCGGGTAACAGCAGAACAACTCAACCCCGTTATAAGCAATGCCGTCCAGAAAGCGAAAGAGTTCAAACATTCCATCCTCAATAGTGGGGAAACCTTCTTCCTCCATCATGTCTTTGATTGCAAGAAAATCTTCTTTCTTCAGGGGGGTACTCAGAGTAGCATACCTGTTTTTCCGCAAGCGGTTGACAACGTTTTCTATTTTATCCATTTTCATAACCCTAGTGTTACAGTAACGTGGGGGAAATATTTTTTCTGATTTTTATCGAAATAATTAATATTTTAGTTAATTTTAAACTACAAAAAAAATATGATATAAATAATGCACAAATTTTTTATTTGTTTGCTTTTCGTGATGATTCCTGAATTATGGGGACAGACAAGTGACGATGTTACGATAATCGTTAACGGGGACAGTACATCCATAACAATTAATTATAATGATGAGAAACTGACGATAGGAAACCTGACAGCTCCCAAAGTGATTGAAGCAGAACTTAATAATGACGAGACTGAAGAGTTAATAATCGTAAGCAAATACGAGGGGAATCCGGCTACGTACAGAGTATATGCTGTAAGTTTACGTGGTGGTATTTCCATTGTGGATTCCATAGACTCAGGAGTAAGAGAACCGCATGTCTATTATTCTGAAGAGATAGAGGGGAGTTTGCTGGTAACCGGTTATCCGGAACTTGATTCACTTAATGCGGGAAAGAATGAGTATTATTCCCCTGCTAATTGTCTGGTTTATGACGGAGAAAAGATCTATTCCATAAATGAAGATGTGTATACGCTGTTTAACGAAGAGAATGAAGAACTTCTGAAAGAACTCGACAACAAGGAAATAAGATCGGGGTGTGAGTTTACCAGAGAGAATTCTGCTTTGATTGCCTCCATATATATTAATTTTGTAAATGCGGGAGAGGTTTCAATGGCAGGAGCTTTTCTGAAAAACTACTATATTTGTACCGACTATATTGAATTTAAAGCGTATCTGACTAATCTTTTGGGTTTATAGTATATTTATTAAGAAAATAGAAAAAAAGAATGAAAAAAGTAAAGACCGGAGTAGCCGGCGTAGGGCATTTAGGTAAGTTCCATACAAAACTACTTAGTGAGATTGAGGTTTGTGAACTGGTTGGAGTTTATGACCTGAACTTTGACAAGGCAAAAGAAATTGCTGCCGAGTTTAAGACCAGAGCGTTCCAAACTATGGATGAGCTTCTTGCGAATGTGGAAGCGGTATCAATTGCAGCAACAACCAGCAGTCATCATGCAATTGCAAAGGAGTGTCTGGAGAAAGGGGTACACTGTTTTATAGAAAAGCCTATAACTGCCACAATTCCAGAGGCGGAAGAGTTGCTGAGTCTGGGGGCGAAGAATAATCTCAAAATACAGGTGGGGCACGTGGAGAGGTTTAATCCTGCATTGCTGGCTGTTGAGAAGTATCTTTCGAATCCTTTATTTGTTCAGAGTGACAGACTGGCATCGTTTAATCCAAGAGGAAGTGACGTTGCGGTTGTGCTGGACCTAATGATTCATGATATTGACATAATCCTCTCGCTTGTGAAGAGCGAGGTAAGCAAGGTGGATGCAAGCGGAATAGCGGTTGTTTCGGATTCGATTGATATTGCAAATGCGCGGATAGAGTTTGAGAATGGAGCGGTCGCGAATGTTACTGCAAGCCGTATTTCGCAGAAGAAGATGAGAAAGATGAGACTCTTTCAGAAGGATGCTTATATATCGGTTGACTTTAATGACGGAACGTCTGAAATTATGCAGCTGGTGCCTCACGACACACCTGTGGACGGACCATATATGAGTTTCGGCGATATGGGAATAGGCGATAAGAAAAAGAAGATTATTTATCAACAGCCCGAGAAAATGCAGGTTAATGCGCTTAAGTTTGAGCTCGACCTGTTTGTTAAGGCAGTTGCCGCTAATACAAGGACAGCTGTGACAGGCGAAGATGCCTTAAAAGCACTGAAAGTTGCAGAGATGATAATTAATAAGATTGACATATCCGTAAACAAGATAATGAACAGATTTTAACAACCATAAAATGAGGCTAATATGAAAAGAATAGTTCTGACACTCGTAATTACTGCATTTCTGTTCCAGAGCTGCAGTGTTATAAAGACATTCACAAACCTGTCAAGACTGCAGTTCAAACTTGGATCGACTGCAAATATACAGGTTGCAGGGATTAATATCATGGGAAAATCAAAGATCGGAGATTTTTCGGCAATGGAGATATTGTCAATAACTTCAAGCTTTGCAAAAGGGACTTTGCCGCTGACTTTCACATTGAACGTGGAAGCCAAGAACCCTAATGACGGAACCGGCGGATACGCTTCGACAAATGCTACGATTAACTCGTTCCCCTACAGGCTGAACATCAACAACAAGGAAATATTATCGGGTAATATCGGTGCACCGGTTAGTGTACCGGGTACAGGTCAGGTGACGGTCATCCCCCTCCAGTTAACGGTTGACCTGGCAAAGAGTTTCAAAGACGGAAGTTATCAGGATCTGCTTGATGTGGCTCTGCAGGTAATGGGTGTAGGTAAAGGCACCTCCAACATACAGTTGTTTGCAAAACCGACAGTAGGAACTGCAATCGGGAATATAACCTACCCGGGAGAACTGAAGATAGTTGATTTGAACTATACGAATTAACGCAAACAATTAGTATAAAGAGTTTTAAGATAAGTGCTATAAAATAGTTATCGTTTGAGTATGGATCTATGGAATTACAAAACTGAAGTCGAATTTTTCAAGCAAGCGCTAAATAGTTTTGCATCTCCTGAACAAATTTTCTACAAATTGAATAGTGGATATTTTGCATATGTACCTAAAGGAATAGAAACTGAAGGCAGAACTTTGCAAAGTCGAAATTCACTTATTGGTCAATTTACAGAAAAATGGTGCAAAACTCTGCTTGAACCGATAGCAACCAAATTAAAACTGTTTGCAATAAATGGAGTTATATGCGATGAACTCGGACTTCCAAAGCATTCGAGTGCAGATTTAGCATTCTGTACATCAAGTGAAATGGTACAAAAACCTGAGAATATCAAAATTATTTTTGAAATCAAAATGAGCATAGTTTCTAATTACAAATTCGAATTTCCAAAAAAAATCAAGTTTATTGGAGACTATAAACAACATAAAGGAAATCCTTCCTTGCTTCGCTCGGACTCGATGCTTAAAGCAATAGGAAAATCAATAAATATAAGGGTTTCGGGAAATTCGGCGGCTAAAATACCAATAATAGTAATAGGAAACTCCCCAATAACTGACCGTTATAGCAACAAAGTTGATTTCTTGAAAACCTCAGGAGTTATACAAGGATTCTGGTCATTATATCCAAATCCTACTAATTCGGAACACATTAAGTCCACCCCTAAGTCAGGTTTTGAGACTATTTTTGATAAAGAAAATCTATTTCATAAATGTAAAAAATTAGTAACAATGGATATGAACTATTTTTCCTCATCAATTTCGAAATATAAACTTGGCGAAATTATTTCAATAGCAAGTCAGGAGCCTACAGACCTTGGAAAAGCTGAGAAATTCTTGACTTTAATTAGAAGCTAAAAATGAAGAAACATAAAGGTACAGAAACTAGTTCTTTTGGGACGAATGGAAGAATAAACCACGACAGCTCGAAGTTTTATAACTCCAGGTTGTACAAGGACAAAAAAGAAGATATTATAGTTATTCAACCGGAGAATGAAATTCCCAAGGAATTAGAGAATAAATTTATTCTTGGAAGTGCAGAAAATATGAAAGAACTGCCTGATAATTCTGTGCATTTAATGATAACTTCGCCCCCTTATAATGTGTCGAAAGAATATGATGAAGATTTATCCCTTGAAGAATATCTGACTTTATTAAAAAATTCATTCAAAGAAACTTTCAGGGTACTTGTAAACGGAGGAAGAGCTTGCATCAATGTTGCAAATCTTGGAAGGAAACCATATATCCCTCTTTCTGATTATATCTCCAAAATTATGTATGAAACTGGATTTAATATGAGAGGTGAGATTATCTGGAATAAAGCAGCAAGTGCAAGTCCTTCAACTGCGTGGGGAAGCTGGTTAAGTGCAGCAAATCCGATACTACGCGATATTCATGAATATATATTAATTTTTTCAAAGGGGGATTATAAACGTGAAAAAGGAGAAAAAGACAATTCAATAACAAAAGAACAGTTTATGGAATGGACTAAGTCCATATGGACGATAAATGCAGAGAGTGCAAGAAGAATTGGACATCCTGCTCCTTTTCCGGAAGAACTCCCTTTCAGATTGATTCAACTTTACTCTTTTGTTGGAGATGTAATTCTTGATCCATTTATGGGTAGCGGAACAACAGCGATTGCAGCGATAAGAAGTGATAGAAAATTTATTGGCTATGATATATCTAAAGAGTATATTAAACTGGCTGAAAAAAGAACCCAGCCATATTTACAACAAATTGTAATCAATTTTAACTTAAGTAAAGAGAACAAGGAAAAAGCAAATAATATCAACTCAATACCAGCTTTGGGAATAAAACCTGATAGTTCTATCCCGCTAGGTACTGCTGAGGATACAAATAATTATAATGCTTAATCAATCTAAGTTCATAATAAATTAAAGAATTGTCGAATGGAATGGTTTAAAGCAAAAGAAGGAATTAAGCGGGGGCTTGATTCCTTCTTTTAGTGGGCAGGGACGGAATTGAACCGCCGACACAAGGATTTTCAGTCCTTTGCTCTACCAACTGAGCTACCTGCCCTGAAAAATTCAGATTGTAAAAATAATTATTTTTGAAATACTATACAAATTTTTTTTTGAAGAGTGAGAAATAATTTATGAGCAAAATTAAAAAACGCCCTGCATGGGACCAGTATTTTTTGAAAATGGCAATGCTTGTATCGGAAAGGGCAACCTGCCCAAGAATGCACTGCGGATGCGTGCTGGTGAGGGACAGGCAGATTCTTTCAACCGGCTATAATGGCTCTATTCCGGGGGATGACCATTGCGAGGATGCAGGGTGCCTGGTGGTGGATAACCATTGCGTCAGGACAATACATGCGGAAATGAATGCCATTTTACAGTGCTCGTCGCATGGTGTGAATACGAAGGACTCCACAGCGTATGTAACAAATATGCCGTGCACCAACTGTGCAAAGGCACTTATCGCAGCCGGGATCAAAGAAATTGTAATATTCAGCGATTACCATGATACAATGGCGGAAGAGTTCTTTGTAAAGGCAGGGGTTAAACTGAGAAGACTTGAAATGCCGGAAACGACAATAGAATATGACCTGTCGAATTATTCTTCTGCAAAGAAGAAGGAGTGATCAGGGGCGTACGGAGTCGTAAATTCTTTTAAGGGACTCGTAACCAGCAATACTGCCGCGGATTGCAGCGAGTCTGTAATTATCCGATGCTTTCGCAAAATTTATTTCCATACCTAATCCCCTTTCGAAACAAAGCCCAAGGGCAACAGTTGCAAGCACGGAATTGTTGCTCACGGCATTATTCAGATAAGGAATGATTCTGATGTAGTCATCCGACTCGAATTCCAGATTCAGAATTGCGTGGAGGATGCGGCGTATTCCGGACTCGTTATTTCCTAGTTCCTCCCCTTTTTTCCACAAGCCGAGAGCGCGTTCCCTGTCCTGCTTTACGGAATTCCCTCTGTATAAAATTGTACCGAGTTCAACAATTGAGGGGATGTGATTAATTTCGGCATTCTCTGAAAGCATACGGACTGCATCTGAATTTATAAGTTGTGTGTCATAACTGTTTAGAATCAGGAAAGACCATACAAATTTAGCATCGGGATTGCCCGCGAAAGATGCGGATTTCAACATGGAGATAAGTGTATTTGATTTAAGCAGACTCATCAGGAGGCGATGCCCGAGTATTGAGTCGAGTCTGAAAGACCTAATATAATACATTGCGGCTTTGACAATATCCTTATTAAAGAAGATCCCGTTTTCATAGAGCCTGCCCAGATAATTAAGCGCTTCAGGGCTTCCGAATTCTGCTTCAATTTCCATTTTGCGGACGAACAGGGTATCAATGAAAAGCGAGGGGGCACCCGGGACCTCTGCAAGAGAGCCAGGTTTTACACTATCCTGAGTACGCAGGGCATCGTTGATAACCATAGAATCGTTAACCACGTAGTGGGAATCCGAGACCGAGAAATCAATATACATCAACTGGAAAAGGTTATTGGAATTTTTTTGAATGTTTTTTTCGGTATATGTTTCGAGATCCTTTTCTGTTTTAATCCCCTTCTGTTCAAAATCCTGAATTATTTTCTGTGCATTTTTAACTCCGCTTACGGCAGCTTTTTTAAGCCAGAAATAGGAGAGTCTGAGGTCACGTTTTACAATAAGATCCTCCGAATAAATAATTCCAACCGCGAACTGAGCCTCCGGGAAATTATTCTCTGCGGCAAGGAGAAAGTTATCAAATGCTCTGAATGGATTCCACTGGGTGCCCCAGCCGTTATTATAAAATATACCAAGATTATAAAGAGCAATCGGGATCTTTCCCTGAGCAGCTTTGCTAATCCAGAAGAAACTTTTTGCCGTGTCCGGGGGGAAACCTGAACCTATAAGATAGCGCACGCCAAGTTCATGCTGGGCATAGTAGTCACCTGAATTTGCCTGCTTAGTAAGGAGGAAACTATCGTAAAGCTGGACGAGATCGTTAGGCGGTCTGAATTCAAGACTGGTCGGGTTATGAGGACGGTTTCGCTTGAATGCGAGGCTTACAGAGGTATCCACCTGAGAGAAGGCGGAGACTGACAGCAGTACAACAATTAATAAAGGGATTATTTTCTTCAATAGACTTAAAATCTTTTAATTTAAGGTGTAATTTACCGAATGAAGTATTTCAAAACCAAATAAATAATTATTTTTTAGACGTTATGAAGAGAGAATTAGTTTTATTCATTCAAATACAAAGAGCAAATAACATTTATTCCCCAATAACCAGCATTATGCATTTGCGATCCTTAATAATAGTGGTATTTTTGCATTCACATTTTATTAATTTATGATGTTGCTTTACCACAAAATCAGTTTAATATAAAATAAAACCAAGTAATCAGACAACCGGATAAAAAGGAAGATGGAAAATTATTTTGATAAGAGTTTTGAGTTAAGGTATTCTGAAATGGATAAATCCGGGTATGCATCGCCGACTACCATTCTGACTTTGCTTGAAGAGACGGCAGCGGATCATTGTCATTCTATAAACACCAGTTTATATCACCTTCGGGAACAGAATATCGGCTGGGTGCTGATTTCCGGAATCATCAATATGGAACGTTATCCCACTTATAAAGAAAAGATAGTTATCAGAACATGGTTATCTGATTACACATTCATTAAGGGGACCAGGGAAAACATTATTTATGATGAACAGAAAAATATTATCGGCAGGGCTAAAGGTTTATGGGTTTTCTTTGACATTAAGAAAAGAAGACCTGTCCAAATATTTAATTCGATAAAGGAGAAATGGTCGTTGTCTCCTACTGAATCAATAAGACATGACATTACCGGGAAAATGGAAGTAAATGACTCCGGAAGCAGTATCAGGAAATTTGATGTTAACCTGCATGACATAGACATGTATATGCATCTGAACAATATAAAGTATTTTCAATGGGTAATGGATTCAATGGACGAAGAAGTTGTGGACAATTGTTATCTGGCTTCGATAGAAGGACGTTTTATAGCAGAAGCAAAGAATGGCGACACAGTTTTGTCTTTGACCAAGAAAGGCTTAAGTGACAATTCTTTCCTGCATGTAATAAAAGTTCAGGATAGTAATAAAGTTTGTGCAACAGCCAAATCATTGTGGAAGAAAAAGGTAAAACAGTAGCAGCTAAGTCTTAGAAAAAGCGCTACCGGGAGAAAGAGGATATATAAATAAAAAGCCCTCACACTCTTGCGAGTATGAGGGCTTACTTGGTGACCCCAAGGGGATTTGAACCCCTGTTACCGCCGTGAAAGGGCGATGTCCTAACCACTAGACGATGGGGCCGTCTGAAAGTGTAAAAATATATTGTGGGTGAGTAGAGGGACTTGAACCCTCGGCCCCCAGGGCCACAACCTGGTGCTCTAACCAGCTGAGCTATACCCACCATGTAATAACCGAAAACATCTACAGGATTATCTAGTACGCCCGAGTGGACTCGAACCACTAACCCTCAGCTTAGAAGGCTGATGCTCTGTCCGGTTGAGCTACGGGCGCTTATTAATTCAAAATTTCAATTCCTTTGTTCATTTGTTAGGCTTCTGTTGAGCTAACAACCGAATCTCCAATTTCCGGGTGTTAGTTTTAAGCTCATAAAAGTTCTTAACCGCTAAGGACGCAAAGTTCAACGCAAAGTAACGCAAAGAGAAAATAATTATAATGAAAATCATATGTCGGGGCGGTCCGACTGAGCAGGCTGTTGCAGTGAATGTAGAATATTTTACTCAGGCAAAAATTTCTAAAGTTTCTTAGTTGCGAGGGGGTATTCTAAGCGAAAATCAGCTCTTAAACGCTAAGTACGCAAAGTTTTTCGCAAAGTAACGCCAAGTAAAAACAATCACTGTGACGGAAAGTACTCATTGCAACAGCCGACTGAGTCGGAAACCTGCGACCTTCCCGATTCCATCGGGACGCGATGAATTCAGTCTTATAATCCCATTTAGTTTAACCAAATGTCGGGGCGGCAGGATTTGAACCTGCGACCTCCTGCTCCCAAAGCAGGCGCGATGAACCGGGCTACGCTACGCCCCGAATTATTATTTCAATATTTCAATGAACAGAGTGCTAACTCTTAAAAAATTAGATTACAAAGATAATATTCTTTGTTTAAATTACCAATTCTAATTTAATTTTTTTTATCTTTTAAATATGAATTTGAGATTTTATAACTGATGTTCACTTTCTTTGTGACTAAGCGGTTTCTGTTTTCTAAAAAGGATTCGAAGGCTTTTTCGTTTTTCTCGGGAATTGCTATATCCGGTATAGCCATTGGGGTCGCAACGGTGATAATTGCGATAAGCGTTTTGCAGGGATTTGAACAGCTGCTTACCAGAAAACTTATTAACCTGGATTCGCATATTCAGATAACCGGGTTCAGCAATAACCAGCTTCCCGCTGTTGACAGAAACAGTGCACAAATCAAGAGGATACTTGGCGGATATGGTGAAAGAATTGAGCCTTATATTGCATCGCTGGCAATAATAAATAAAAAAGGAATGAATGAGGGGATTACGTTAAAAGGGGTAAAGAATGACTATTTCCGCAAACTGAGTGATATCCGGATTGTTGAGGGACGGGGACTTCTGAACACAGGGGAAAATGAGATGATTATTGGCCGTACTTTGGCAACCCGCCTGTTTGTTAAAACAGGGGACAAGGTTAATATTTTTGCTCTGAGGAATAATGAGGTGCCAAGTGAGGAAAATCCTCCGGCTATTGAGAAGTTTGAGATTGCAGGAGTTTTTGAAAGCGGACTGGCAAAGTATGATAATAATTTTGCTTACATAAATATTGATAATGCCTCTTCACTATTCGGTTTTGGTGAGAATATTTCGGGCTATGAGATTAAACTGAATAACGTTGGGGCTACAGACAGTCTTACTTATGTGCTACAGGAAAGTTTAAGGTATCCGCATTATGTTACTACTGTGTTTCAGATTTACAGACATATTTTTACCTGGATTGAACTGCAGAGGAAACCGATTCCGATTGTGCTGACGCTGATAATTATTGTTGCGATTTTTAATATTATCAGCACGCTGCTGATGGTTGTTATGGAAAAGACTCAGGCGATAGGGATATTCAAGTCGCTGGGTGTGAATAAGCGTAAAATTAATTTCATCTTTCTGCAGCATGGGGTGTTTATCGGGTTTCTGGGGGTTGCGGCGGGAAATCTGCTGGCATTTGTTTTAATCTGGCTGCAACTTAACTATTCTGTTATTTCCCTTCCGGCGGAGATTTATTTTACTTCGGAAGTCCCGTTAATTCTTGATCCAGTGATTTTCGGAGTGATCTCGGGGCTTAGTTTCCTGCTGGCTGTGATTGCGGCTATACTCCCCAGTTCGGTTGCTGCACGTATCAGCGCTATATCAACTTTGAGGTTTAACTGATGAAACTGGAATCGTTTATAGCCCGAAGATACCTGATGTCCAAACATAAGATCAATTTCATTACGATCATATCTTATCTTTCTATCGGGGGAATAAGCATAGGGGTGGGGGCGCTGATAGTAGTGCTTGCGGTGTTCAACGGATTCAGTGAACTGGTTACTTCATTTTTTACGGGATTCGATCCGCATATCAGAATAGAGGTGAAAAATGAGGAGGGGTATAATAAACTGGGATATGTGGAGGAAAAATTAAAGGAAGCTGGAATTGAGACTTATTCGCCGATAATCACGAGCAAGATTCTCGCTATTCAGGGGAAAATAAATCAGGTTGCGGAGATTAAGGGGATTGATTTGAAGAAGGTGGGCGGAGTTTACGGACTGAAGGAAAGTTTGTTTACCGGAGAGGTTGACACGAGCGCGGAAAAAGATAACGGGATTTTTATAGGGATTCAGCTTGCGGACAGAATGCAGGTGCTTGTCGGGGATTCAGTAGTGCTGGTTTCCCCTGCCGGAATTGAGAGATCTATTGTCAGTTATTCACTCCCCCGAATGGAGGCTTTCAGAATTGCAGGAGTTTTCAGTACCGGTAATCAGGAGTATGACGGACAGCTGATACTGGGCTCTTTCGGGAAAGTGCAGTCACTGCTGGGGGCGGAGGATAAATACCAGGGATTTGAGCTGAGACTGAAGGAGATTAATTCGTCTGAAGCGTTCAGGAGTAAATTTTTGAAGGAAATTGGTGAGGAGAATTTTAATGTGCTGACCTGGTATGATCTGCATAAGAATCTTTATTCAGTTATGGAAATTGAGAGATGGATTGCTTATCTGATACTTTCACTGATAATTGCGGTTGCTGTGTTTAATATTCTGGGATCGCTGACGATGTCCGTTATTGAGAAAAGACGGGATATTGGATTGCTGAGGGCGATTGGTCTGAGGGAAAAATCTATATCAAAGATCTTTGTATATCAGGGGATATACGTGGGAGTGATTGGGACGGTGAGCGGGTTTCTGCTTGGTTTGCTGCTTTATTATATACAGGTTACCTACAATGTGTATCCGCTGGATCCGACTCAGTACAAGATTAACAGTTTGCCGATGCAGTTGAGAATAATGGATTTTGTTGCGGTTGGGATTGCATCGTTCGTGCTATCGATGGGGGCTGCAATTTATCCTGCAAGAAAAGCTGCCAAAGTAAATCCGATGGATGCTATTAAATGGGAATAAGTGAAGTATGGATGAATTTATAATTACGTCAGAAGAGATAACCAAATCATTCAGCACGGTAACAAAGAACAGGCTGACTGTACTGAAAGGAATTTCGCTGAATGTGCCGAAGAATAAAATCACCGTTATATTCGGGGCTTCCGGAGCCGGGAAAAGTACTCTGCTGCATATACTAAGCGGACTGGATAAGCCGGATTCGGGGAGGGTGGAAATTGAGGGGACTGAAATATTTTCACTTAGTGATGAAAAGCTTGCAAGGTTCAGAAACCGGAATATGGGCTTCGTTTTTCAGTTCCATCATTTACTGCCTGAATTTACTGCGGTTGAGAATGTGATAATTCCCCAGATCGTGTTCAGAAATAATTTCAGAAAAGCGAAAGAGAAGAGCCTTAGTCTGCTTAAAGAAATGGGGCTTGAGGAAAGGGTGAATCATAAGCCAGCAGAACTGAGCGGGGGTGAACAGCAGAGGGTGGCACTCGCCAGAGCGCTTGCAAATGACCCTGAAATTATTTTTGCTGATGAGCCGACCGGAAATCTGGATACAACGAACAGCAATTTAATTCACTCTATTTTTCTTAAACTAAGGGACGATTACAGGAAAACGCTTGTTATCGTAACGCATAATCAGGAACTGATGAAACTGGCTGATTATCTTGTGGAGATGAAGGACGGGAAAATCATTCTGTAACGTTTATCGCCTGATTATTATTGTCAGACTAAATTTCTTATTGCCTGAGCAAGATCCAGTTCAACATCCTCTTCGGTAAAGAAGGGTTCGCCGTAGGACTTCCCTATTTTAAATCCGTAAAACTCCGCTCTCGATTCAATGAATTTAATAAAGCCCGGTTTGCTGATGAAGGTTTCGGGTTCTGTGCTTTTTGGATTATAGAACTGGGACTCATAAGCACGCATTGCCTTCATCTTCGCCTCGAAAGTATCGGAAATATCAACAATGAAAGATGGTTTGAATGTATATGTCTGCATAAAATAGTAGAGTTTGTGAGGACGGAAAGCTTCCTGTTGTTTTTCCCTGTCGAATGTTTTGATTTTGGGGAGGCCGGAAAAGAAGTAAGCTTTTTTAACCAGCCGGCTAACTGCTATATGGTCGGGATGCCGGTCGTTAAAATAGGGGGCAAAAATAATTTTCGGGCGATATTTTCGGATTGTCATAATAATTTTATGCAGGTTTTCTTTATTGAGTTGGATATCGCCATCGGGGATATGAAGATTCTCTCGTAAAGCAGTTTTGAGTATAATTGCGGCCTGGAAAGCTTCCTTTTGACGGGTTTCTGCTGAACCACGAGTGCCTAATTCGCCACGTGTGAGGTCGATAATTCCGACCTTAAGGTTATTATGTGCGAGCTTTAAGAGTGTCCCGCCCATCGCCAGCTCGGCATCATCCGGATGAGCGGTAAATGCTATTACGTCAAGATTCATAAGCTAAATTTTTTTATTAATGTTAGTGCAAGGTAAGAATTATTTTCTATTTAACCTAAACTAAAAAAGTGTCTATTTTTCTGGACATCCGGAGGTGTTGCATCCATGTTGAATCGAAGGAGGATCGAAGTTAGAAGTGTCTACTTTTCTGGACACTTTTGGACTTCAGATGTGGATAATTTAGAAATTTTTTCGATGGACTTCCCTTCTGCTCCCCTTTCTCTCCCCATTCGCTCCCCTTCCGGCTGGTTCAACTGTATAAAAAAAGTGGACAATTTACTGCCGGAATTACCAGATGTATGGGATCAGGCGGTACTTCGTTTTTCTGCAGTATTCCTCATAACCCGGTAATTCCTTCTTCAGCACGGATTCTTCATTTAGCAAGCGGACTGCAAAAGCAAACGGAAGTGTTGCTATTGGGATTAAAGCCCACCATGATCCAAGGGCTATCGGCATCGGAAGAAACATTATTAGAATTCCAACATACATAGGATGACGCACAATTGAATATAGCCCCGTGGAAATGACCTCCTGATTAGCTTCGACCTCCACTATCCTGGACGCATAACTGTTTTGCCGGAAGACATTGAAAATAAGAAAATAACCGGAGAGTATTACAGCGTCAGCAATCAGTACAAAATGCACCGGAACATCTGACCACCCGAAACGACGGTCGAGTCCAGAGATTATAAATCCGCCAAGATGAATTATTGCCGAAAAGAACTGAAAAACCAGTTGTGTTTTTTCTTTTTCTTTGGCATGAATCCGGCGCTCAAGAAACTTCGGATCGTGCTTCAGGAAGTAGAAGAGGGTGAAAATCATTGGAACTATAAAGATCGCCAGAAAAAGGTAAACCTGCCAATAATTGAATGTGCCGGCGGGGAGTAAAGTCACGAGAGCCATGAAGAGGAAAAATAATGGAAACCGGGTAAAAACTTTTTGAATAAGTTTTTTCATTTCAGGATTGGTCATTTCACTTTTTTTATCCATTTTTTTTCTCTTAAGAGTATCAGATAACGGGAATTATAAACAATTTATATTCATACAACAAATTTGGTGAAAACCGGCAAATTTATCAAAATCTGTTGGACGATTGGCGCTATCAGATGATGGATGGAAGATCAACTCTTGATTTATTTGATTTATATAATTTTGCAATTTCGGTTAGCCGGAAATAAACCGTCGTGATCCATGGAAAGAATATCCTGTTTATTGGTGAAAGTAATCTTTAAATCAATTTGTAATTAATATTTATTTTGTATATTAGTATATATAATATGTGTTGTGTGGTAAAGTCGGGAGATTCCGGATCAGAAAGCGGGAAAATATTTCTTCGATAATCTATTTTATGCGCGAATGACTTTAAGAGTTTGAGGATTAAAAAATTAGTTTCTTGATTAGTCCCAAGAATAAAATGCTGAAAGCGGAAGCTGTCAGCGGATTTACTTCAAATTAACTGTATGGAGGAGATATGAAGGGCATAATAACTTTTTTGTTTATAACCATTCTGACATGTTTACTGAATGGACAGGCTTACTGGCAGCAAACCGGCGGTCCGTTCGGGGGAGCAGTCAACTCTTTCCTTGTCAATAGCAGTGGGGATATATACGCTGCAACCACCGGAGGCGTATTCCGTTCAACTAATAACGGCACTGACTGGACACCCTTAAATACAGGCTTGAATGAACTAACTGTGAATGCACTGGCAATAAATTCCAACGGTCATATTTATGCCGCAACCTGGGATGGAGTTTATAAGACAACGAATGGCGGCAACTCATGGAATCAAATGGGTTTATTCAATAAGCAAGTCCTTTCAATTGCAATAAACAACAGCGGTCATATTTATGCAGGAACTTATGCTTATGGGTTGTATAAAAGTTCCAATAACGGCGCTGCCTGGACGGAGGTAAACACAGGGTTAACAAACACGCAGGTTAATTCAATCCTAACCACTGCAAGCGATATATTGTATGTCGGAACCAATGGAGGAGTATTCAAATCAACTGATGGCGGTAATAACTGGGTAAGTAAAAACACGGGTCTGACAAACGATTATATAAAGACATTTGCAGTCAGCTCGACCGGTCAAATTTATGCGGGAACGGGTTTGGGGCTTTTCAGAACTTCCGATGGTGGTGCTAACTGGTCAGAGATTCTGGGTATGCCCACATTCTCAATTTATGCAATTGCAATAAATGCAAGCGGCTATATTTTTACCGGCACGAATAACGAAGGTATTTTCCGATCAACAACCAATGGTTCAACCTGGACAACTAATAATAGCGGATTATCAGACCGGATAGTCAATGCACTTGCAATCAAATCAGGAGGATATGTATTAGCGGGAACAACCTGGGGTGTATACCAGTCGACAAATAACGGTAATCTCTGGAACCGGTCGAATTCCGGCTTGTCAGCAGGAGATGTAAGAGCCTTAGCAATTGATCAGAGCAATGTGGTTTTTGCAGGAACATTCGGAGGAGGAGTTCACCGAACGACAAACAGCGGTATTAATTGGACTGAACTAAACACCGGAGTAGATATTTACACAGCCTACAGGAAGATCGCTTCACTTGCAATCAACAGCGACGGTCATATTTTTGCCGGGAGTAACGGAGGAGGAATTCACCGCTCAACGAACAATGGTAACACCTGGGTGGAAATAAACAACGGAATTGCAAGCGGACTTATAGCCAGGAATATTCTTGCACTTACTGTTAGCAATAGTGGAAATATTTTTGCTGGCACATGGGGTGACGGGGTTTACAGATCCACCGATAACGGCAATAACTGGGTGAAGGTAAATTCCGGATTGGGGAATCAGTATGTTAATGCACTTCTCACTAATACAAGCGGACACTTGTTCGCCGGCACAAATTCAGGCGTATTCAGAACAACCGACAATGGTAATAACTGGATTGACATGGGTCTTACAGGAAAATTCATACAGAGATTTGCGATCAGTGCAAGCGGTATTATTTTTGCGGGAGCAACCTCCGGAATTTATCGCTCAACTGACAACGGAATATCCTGGACGCAGACAAGTCTGATCAACACCTCAATAGGTGCTATTGCAATCAACTCATTGGGACACGTTTTTGCAGGGACCAGGGATGGTGGAGGGATACTGCGCTCTACCGATAACGGGAACAACTGGACGCAGATAAACAACGGATTAAATCACCTGAATATTTTCTCTCTGCAAATCAATTCCAATGGATACATTTTTGCAGGAACAATAGGAGGAGGGGTTTACTCAAGTATTAATTCAACAACGGATATTAACGAGACTGAAGATCTACCAGCTGAATTTGCACTTTATCAAAACTATCCGAACCCGTTTAATCCGGAAACAGTAATCAGATATCAGTTACCGGTAAGCAGTAAAGTAACCTTAGGGATATATGATATAGTTGGGAAGGAGGTAAGGAAGCTGGTGAATGATGAACAGGAAGCAGGAAGTCACACAGTAAAATTTAATGCAGGCAACCTTTCAAGCGGAGTATACATCTGCCGGATAATCGCAGGTGATTTTGTGAAGACGATAAAGATGAGCCTGTTAAAGTAATCAATCAGGAGACTTCTTCTACCGGGAGTTGTGACGGTTGCTTGTGTGAAGAAGTTATTAGCGCCACTGCGGAAATAATGATTACCGTGGATATGATTATTCTTGGATTCATTGGTTCTGAAATTAGTATCCAACCAAGAAAAACTGCAACTACCGGGTTTACATAGGCATAAGTGGAGGTAAGTGAGGGTCCTGCTGCATGAAGCAGCCAGATGTACGCACTGTAAGCAATCAATGAGCCAAAAATAATAAGATATATAAGTGCAAGATATGAATTGACAGTCACGGCGCTGATGTTGAAATGCTTATACTCACCTACAATAAAACTCCATATCAGCAGCATGAACCCGCCGGAGAGCATCTGAATTGAAATTGCTGCAAATTTTGATTCGGGCATCTTAGCATAATTGGTATACACTGATCCAGCCGCCCAGGAGAGTGAAGCAAACATAAGAACAATTGCACCAATGGGATTGACTGCTTCGGCACGAAGTAATTCAAGGGGACTAATCAGAAACATCAGCCCGGAAAGTCCAAGTACAACCCCTGCTGTCTTTTTAACAGAAGGTTTGCCGTTTTTCAGTCCCAGCCAATTAATAAGCAGAATCCAGATAGGGACCATTGAAACGAGCAATGAGGCTAATCCGGAAGGAACAAATTGCTCCGCCCAGACTACTCCCCCATTCCCTCCAAGAAGAAGAAGTCCACCGATAATGGTATTAGAGCGGATATGACGGGGACGAATGCTGGGTTTCTCTTTTAAGTAAACATAGGTGATAAGAATCAGTCCCGCAATTACATGCCGCGCACCCGCCATAAGAAACGGAGGGATGGAGTCAATTGCAAGTTTTATTGCAAGATATGTAGACCCCCAGATTATATAAACTAATCCAAAAGCAAAAACAAGTTTTACTTTACTTTCCGGCAAAGTCTATTTAGCCCAATAAACTTTCTCAACCTCAAAAGGTTGAATCAACAAGTTATGCTCGGGAAGAATACGCACTGTAAAACCAAAAAGTCCGCTTTCCTCTGTTTTTATTGAACCTGTATAGTGATAAACAGAGTTGGAAGTGTTCTTGCGGGTGGCAAGTTTCATCACTTCAGTTTTATTTACAGAAGGATCCTCCTGGGTTTTAACCGGACCATAGTAGAGCTGGACAGATACTTCCGACGGTTCAATATTGCCTAATTTTACATCAACATGAACTGTATAGGCATCCCTGACCGGGATTTCCTTACCGGTTTCCGGAACATCAATTTTAACGATCTCAACCTGATGCCAGTTAGAAACGATTTTTTCTTTCCAGTCGGCAATCATTTTTGCTTTTTTCCATTGATCTGCAGAGAGAGCCGAGCGTTTTTCTGCTGCAGACAAATAGAATATTTCGCAGTATTCCCGCACCATACGGTTGGTATTGAAGAAAGAACCAAGCTGCTTCATTGACTTACGCATCATCTCAATCCAGGCGCGGGGCAGTTTATCCGATTTGCGGTCATAAAACAGAGGAATAATCTCGCGTTCAAGGGTGTTGTAAAGTCCCCGTGATTCAACTTCATCCTGATAATCAAGATCAGAATATTCCTCGCCATTACCTATTTTCCAGCCCAGTTCAGGATCAAAACCTTCATCCCACCAGCCGTCAAGAACTGAGAAATTCAGTCCGCCATTGGCAATAACTTTCATTCCTGAAGTACCGGAAGCTTCGAGGGGGCGTCTTGGAGTATTGAGCCAGATGTCGCATCCCTGAACCAGTTGCCGGGCAACATTCATATCATAATTTTCAAGGAATACTATTTTTCGCCGGAATTTCTCATCGTTTGCAATACGGAAAATTTCCTGAATCAGCGCTTTACCTTCATCATCCTGAGGATGTGCTTTACCTGCAAATATGAGTTGGACAGGGAATTCGGGATTGAGCAGAATGTCCGCGAGTCTTTCAATATCGCTAAATATCAGTGCTCCCCTTTTATATGTGGCAAATCTTCTTGCAAATCCGATAGTAAGAACTGAGGGGTCAAGTACTTCCTTTGCTTCCCTAATTTCATTTGGATTGCCTCCGCGGGCTTTGATCTGGCTGACGAGTCTCATTCGTGCAAATGCAACGAGGCGTTCACGGCGTCTTTCATGAGTGCGCCATAATTCCTCGGACGGAATGCTGTCTATTTTATCCCACAGGGAGGGATTGTCTGTATTGCTAAAGATTGAATCCCCAAGATACTGCCTGAGCAGTTCTTCCATATCCTTTGACAGATGGGTGAGAGTATGTACTCCGTTGGTGATATGGCGAATGGGTATTTCATTAAAGGGTATATCCTTAAAGCCAAAAGACCACATCTTTTTGGAAACGACACTATGAAGTTTACTTACTCCATTGATAAATCCTGCCGTGTTCATTGCAAGATGAGCCATATTGAAGTTAGACGTTCCGCTTTCCTTGAGAAGATTTCCAAGGGAATAAAATTCCTGGTTCGAGATCTTTAGTTTTTCCCGATAGTATTTCCCGAAGTACTTTTCTATCAGTTCATTAGAAAAAACATCAATACCTGCGGGAACAGGAGTATGTGTGGTGAAAACGTTTGAATAGTAACCGACTTCCTTGGCTTCTTTATAAGAAAGCCCCTCAAACTGCATAAGTTTGCTGATTCTTTCCAGTGAGAGAAATGCAGAGTGACCTTCGTTCATGTGGCATACGTAAGGAGTAATATCCATACTGTAGAGGAAATGGATACCACCGATTCCAAGTATAATTTCCTGCTGGATTCGTGTTTCAATATTTCCGCCATAGAGGGTGCGGGTTATTTCCCTGTCAGCAGGTGTGTTTTGAGGAAGGTTTGTATCAAGCAGATAAAGGGGATTCCTTCCGACCATTATTTTCCATACCTGAAAAAAGACTTCTCTTCCCGGAAACTCAAGAGAAAGGACAACCGGATTATTTTTTGCATCTGTTACACGCTTCATGGGAAGGTTTTCGAAATCGTTGATTTCATAGCGTTCAAGCTGCCAGCCGTCGGAACTCAGATACTGCTGGAAATAACCTTCCTTGTAAAGCAATCCGATTCCAATTAATGGAAGACCAAGATCGCTTGCGGATTTGAGATGATCTCCTGCGAGAACACCAAGCCCTCCCGAATAAGTTTGCAGGCACTCAGCGAGTCCAAACTCGGCTGAGAAATAGATAATATTGAATTTCTTTTTTGAATTATAGTTTTTAGCAAACCAGGTTTGCTCTTTAAGATACTGCTGAAGTGAATCGTATGCATGATTCATTTGCGAGATGAAGCCATCGTCAGAGGATAGTTCTTCGAGTCTTTGCTGACTTATTTTACCCAGTAAAAGCACAGGATTGTGATTTAAGCCTTCCCATAGGTCCCGATCCATCCTTCTGAACAGTGAACGGGTTTCGTGTGACCAGCTCCAATAGAGATTATAAGCCAGTTCTCTTAGTTTTTCAAGTTGTTTTGGGAGTGATGGAATTACTTGATATTGAGCAATAAAATTTATCATTTTACCTTCCGAATAATTATCATTTTAATAAGTTATGAAAAACATTCTACCGTACTTCCCTTCCGAAGTCCAATAGCAATTTATCGTTAAAGCAGTTTGCCATAAGCTGAAGACCAACGGGCAAACCTGAATCCGAGTATCCAGCAGGTATATTCAGTGCGGGAATACCGGCCAGATTAGCTGAGGTTGTGTAAACATCCCCCAGATACATTTGTAAAGGATCAGTAAATCCGTCACCGATTTTCTTACCAATGTGTGGTGTAGTGGGTGCAATGATCAAATCTACCGAACTAAACACAGCATCAAAATCATTTTTTATGAGTCTGCGGACCTTTTGAGCCTTTTTATAATAGGCATCGTAATAACCTGCTGAAAGTACGTAAGTCCCCAGCATTATACGGAGTTTCACTTCATCACCAAAACCTTCTGTTCTTGAGAGTGTGTACATTTCGTTCAGATCAGAATTATTAAGGGACCGATGTCCATACCTGACACCATCATAGCGGGAAAGATTTGAGGAAGCTTCGGCAGTTGTTAAAATATAGTATGCAGCGACTGCATAGGAGGTGTGGGGAAGTGAAACAGGCTCAACTTTGATTCCTCTGGACCTGATTCTGTTAATGAAAGAATCCAAAAATGATTTGATCTGCGGATCAAGTCCTTCACCAAGGTATTCCAGCGGAAGACCTATCTTTAAGCCTTCCGGTAATTTTTCAGGAACCGAAAAATTTGCCGGAGGCAACTGAGAGGAAGTGGAATCCTTGGGATCGTGTCCGGATATTACATCCATCACGATCGCTATATCTGAAATATTATTAGCAATAGGTCCTATAGTATCGAATGAAGAGGCGTAAGATGTAAGTCCATATCTCGAAACAATTGAATAAGTTGGTTTAAACCCGTACACTCCGCAGAATGAAGCAGGCTGACGAATTGAGCCCCCCGTATCAGAACCAAGCGAGACATCACATAACCGGGCTGCAACTGAAGCAGCTGATCCCCCGCTGGAACCTCCGGGGACATACTCCCGATTAACGGGATTCCTTACAAAACCAAATGCGGAAGTTTCGTTTGTTGACCCCATTGCAAACTCGTCGGAATTTGTTTTTCCTATTATAATAGCATCTTCAGCAAGCAGTCGTTCAATCACAGTAGCAGAATAGACAGGAGAAAAGTTTTTCAGGATTGCCGAGGAAGAGGTCATAGGCTTATCTTTTATGGATATAACATCCTTTACGGAGATTACCATCCCGGCAAGCTTACCATGATCACCTGAAGAGATTTTTCCCGCAATCGAATCTGCTTTACTAAGCGCTTCCTCCCTGAAAACGGAATTATATGCGTTGAGAGATTTATTCTCCCCGATAGAGTGCAGAAATGCAAGAACATTTTCGGGGAGATTAATTTCTCCGGTTTTCATTTTATTAAGTTTATCAGAAAAACAAGAATAATGAAGAGACATGCTAAAACAAGGAAAGATACTGGGATTTACATTGTTTTATCGTGAGGTTTATCCTCTTCGATGGTGCTCTTGATTTCATTTTCAACATCCTGATAAGACTTTTTAAAGTGATGAAAAGCCTTTCCGAAATTACGTGCTATCTCGGGGAGTTTCCTTGGTCCAAAGATCAAAAGAGCAACAAGGACCACAACTATTATTTCACCGGTTCCGATGTTAGAAAACATACTTTATATCCGAAAATGAATCAGGAATTATTTAGAATTTGACTTATTATCGCGGTTGATATCGTCATCCGTTTCCTTAACGGATTTTTTGAACTCCTTAAGTCCTTTGCCGATACCCTGAGCAAGTTCCGGAATTTTTTTTGCTCCAAAAAGAAGAATAAGTACAAGAGCGATAATAAGTATTTCTGTTACGCCTAAGTTTGAGAACATTATTATAACCTATTGATTAAATTATGATAAATTGATTTAAAAACCACTGCTCCATCTGTTTTTGACAGCGCGGGATCCGACGCTCTTTCCGGATGGGGCATCATTCCAAGAACATTTCCCTCTTTGTTTTGAATTCCGGCTATGTTGAGACATGAGCCGTTTGGATTGAACTCCTGAGCAATAATCCCTTCAGGTGAGGAATACTGAAAAACAATCTGGTTATTGTCCTGAAGAGATTTAAGTGTTTCCTCATCTGCGAAATAGTTGCCATCTCCGTGAGCGATAGGTACTTGCAGAGGAGAAGAAGAAATCTCTGATGTAAAAATTGAATTACGGTTCAACGGAGTAATAAACACATCCCTGCAAACAAACCGGAGATGATCGTTCCGTAGCAGTATTCCGGGGAGTAAACCGGACTCGAGCAATACCTGAAATCCATTGCAGATACCCACTACCACTCCCCCCTTGTTTGCAAACGAAACAACGGAATTCATAATCGGCGAGAGTTTTGCAATTGCACCCGGACGAAGATAATCTCCGTAAGAAAAACCACCCGGAAGTATTAAGGCATCACAATCCTGAAGATCTGATTCTTTATGCCAGAGGAAAGTGACATCGTATCCAAGTACTTTGCGGAGTGCATAATAAGCATCATGGTCGCAATTTGAACCGGGGAAAACAACAACACCGAATTTAATTGTCATCTGTCCGTTCCAGCTTGAATTCATAATCTTCCATTATTGGATTGGCAAGAAGTTTACCGCAGAGTTCAATAACCTCCTTTTGTGCTAATTCTTCATCATCTGTCTGAACCAGGAAATCTATTTCCTTGTTAATTCTGACACTCCTGACGTTTTTAATACCAAGTAGTTTTGCCCCCTGCTCTACAGCTTTGCCGTAGGGATCGAGAATAGAACTACGCCTTCGTACCACAACTTTAACCTTGAACACTAATAAACCTCGTATATTTTTATAAAATGCCTTGCTTCTATTTTTTCTTTAAAAAGTATCGAACTATATGTCTAAAGATACCAAACAAAATAACAAAAATAAATATATAAAAGAGCACTTTCAATCCGAAGATTATAAGCAAGGGAATTGAGACAAGAATGACTGAAACTATATATTTATTTTCCTTAAGTGAAAGTCTGGAAAATTTAGGAAGCGTGTCATATCTGATTTTTGAAACCATCAGGAAACTTAAAAAGAGTGTAAGAAAAACAGCATAACCCGCATAATTCTTCTGCATATAATCCTCATTAGCAAACATTATTACATATGAGGCAATCATTATTGCGGAAGCAGGTATCGGAAGACCCACAAAATGTTTTTTGTCAAAACCGAGCAATGTGGAATTGAACCTGGCAAGACGATAAGCCCCGAAAATAAGCAGTAGTGAACTTACTGCAATTCCCCACCCCTCAAAAACAGTAAGAAAAGCAGAGTATATTAAAAAAGCAGGTGCCAGTCCAAAGCTTACTGCATCTGCCAGGGAGTCGAGTTCAACACCGAATTTACTGCTTGTATTAATCATTCTTGCTACAATCCCATCCAGAGCATCGGCAACTGCAGCTATTAAAATAAAATACGCTCCATAGAGAAAATCCCCCTGAGCTACTTTGATAACAGACCAGAAGCCAAAAAAGATATTTGCAGTAGTAACAAGATTGGGGAAAGCAGGTTTAAAGCTGAAATTATTTTTCATCGCTGCTCCGGAATCCTGAAAAGGATTGTTTCACCAGCTGTAACGACATCATCTTTCTTAAGTTCGGTAATCCAGGCAGCGGGTACAACTACATCCACGCGGCTTCCGAATTTTATCATTCCAAATCTTTCTCCGATCTTTACCCTATCCCCTTTTTGCAATTCATAAACTATCTTCCGGGCTACATATCCGGCTACCTGCGTAAAGAAGACATTCCCGAATCTTGATTCAATAACGAACTCAGAACGTTCATTATCTGAACTGGACTTATCATCATAAGCAACCAGGAATTTACCCCGGTGATACTTCACATGAGTCACTAAGCCATCAATGGGAATTCGGTTAATATGGACATTCAAAGGGGACATGAAAATTGAAATTTGCTTCGCTTTTCCTTCAATAAAAGGAGTGCCGTCAACATCCTTAATAAACAGAATCCGCCCGTCTGCCGGAGATACGACAATATTGTTATCTGCGGGTACCGTTCGTTCAGGGTCTCTGAAAAAATTAAGCGTAAAACCGGAAATGAGAATTGCCAGGAGAAAGAGAACAATTCGTGTCGGGGTATTGTTTAAATAAATTCCAAGTGCAATCAGTACAAATGAAATTATAAGGGCAATACCAATTAGGTTATAACCATATTTAGTAAACATTCTAAACCTTATCGTTAATTATAATTAATTGAGTCAGGAGATCAGTGTAATGACTTAATGCCGTACCTGATTTAAGATTAAACGCAAAATTCTTGTCATTAGTCCCTTTTACATCAATCACTTTGATGCTAAAGGGAGAATAGTCCCCTGTAGAAACTATTTTTCCATTTTTCAGTCTACCGTATTTCAGGTTTGCAGTGGCAAGAACAAAACCTCTTCGTTCAAAAAACGATTTGAGAACCGCGTTAACCTTTGAGCTGATCCGGAGAATCATCTTATATTCTTCATTCGTCAGGAGTAAGAAAGAATTAAGATGGTTTTCAGATAAAACGAACTTCTCTTCATCATCCAGAAAGAATTCGTACAAAGGGATAGTAATTTCCGAGAACTCCCTAACTCCAAATATCTTTGAGATCCTTTTACCTGCAATATTCTGAATTTTCACGTGGAAATTCAAAGGATCGTAATGGTCTAAAACCAAAGTGTTTTCCCCCTCGGTAAAGGCATATGCCGTAGGGATATTATAACCGGAAAGGTATTCATGAAAAAAAGAATTGATTTTCACAATCCTGCTTCCGATATTTTTTACGCGGGCTTTTGAGCTCTTTCCGATAATTAAAGAGTCAGAAAAGCTTATTTTAAGCTTGTCTTCAACCGATTCCTGGGTTGTTAAAATTTCCACTTTTCAGGTAATTTTATAAAATATTATTCAAAAAATCTTTAAACGTTTTCAATTTTTAAAATTACAGTAATAATAGAAAATAAACAAGTGGAATTTAAGTAAATATTTCTGATTAACGGCGAAAATTTATATATTTGTGGATTGTATTAAATAAAAAAGGAATACGAAAGATGTTGAAAGGAAATATGCAGGGAATGTTAAAACAGCTGCAAAAAGTACAGGAAGATATGGCAAGAGTTCAGGCTGAATTAGCTAACAAAACTGTAACGGAGGAGTCAGGCGGCGGAATGATCAAGGCAACTGTTAACGGTTCAAAGGAATTAGTAAAACTGGACATTGATAAACAGGTAATTATCGCAGATGAAAAAGATATTTTAGAGGATCTTGTTGTTGCTGCAGTGAATAAAGCACTTGCTTCAGCCTCAAAAATGGCTGATGAGGAGATGACAAAAATTACAAAAGGAATGATGCCTCCGGGACTTGGACTCCCGGGTTTTTAATCAAGGTGAAAAATTGAATATAGCAGAACCATTACAGAGAGCAATTGAGGAATTCAGTAAGTTTCCGGGAATAGGCAGAAAAACTGCCCAGAGACTATCCTTGTTTTTATTAAAAACCAATGAAGATAGTTTTAATAACTTTATTAATTCAATGGTAGATCTGAAAAAGAAACTGACCTTTTGCTCAAGATGCTATAATATCAGCGAGGATGAACTTTGTGAGATATGCAGAAGTCCGAAGCGTGAAAAGACCACTATCTGCGTGGTGGAAGAGGCAAGCGATATTATTGCTATTGAAAGGACGAATGAATATATGGGAATGTATCACGTTTTGGGGGGTGTTCTCTCCCCTCTTAGCGGTATGACACATGACCGCCTGAAAATTAAGGAGTTACTCACCCGGCTTAAAGATGAAAACATCGAAGAAATCATCCTTGCTTTGAATCCGGACACAGAAGGTGATGCTACCACACTTTATTTACTGAATTTGCTAAAGCCTCTTGGGATTAGGGTAACAAGAATCGCAAGAGGTCTTCCAATCGGAGGGGATCTTGAATTTGCGGATGAGGCAACAATCGGCAGAGCCTTAACCGGCAGGATCCAGTTGTAAAATGGAAAGCTGGTACGAGAAATGGTTCAACTCAAAGGAATATATTTCCGTATATAAACATCGTAACGAACAGGAGGCAAGAAAATTAGTTTCCCTGATAATAGAAAAGCTTTCTCCTCCTCCCGGATCCGGTATTATAGATCTGGCTTGCGGTTATGGAAGACATTCATTAATTTTTGCGGAAAAGGGGTACAGAGTAACCGGAGTGGATATTAGTCAGACTCTGATTGAACTTGCCCGCACGGAGGCAGAATCCAGGAAACTCGATGCGGAATTTGTGCGTGGTAATTATCATGAATTAGAGTGGCATGAGGAATTTAATATTGCGCTAAATTTGTTCACAAGTTTCGGATATGATGATGAGGATGAGATCAATTTTAATCTTTTTACCACTGCACACAGACTGCTGAAACCGTTAGGATATTTTGTATTTGACTTTTTTAACAGCAACCATGTGCAGACCAATCTTGAAACGACCTCACAGGAGGAGATGGACGGGGTTATTGTTGAACAGAAGCGGGAGATAATCCGGGATACCGTTTTTAAGGAGATAATAATCCGCAGAGGGGGCGAAACGGAAAGATTCGAAGAGAAGGTAAAATTATACAAACCCGGATTGCTCAAAGAGAAACTGGTAAGTGCCGGGTTCAGAATTTTAGACTTGTACGGAGATTATAACGGAAGTAATTTTAATGATGAAAAATCGAGAAGATTTTTAGCAATATGCGAAAAAAAATCCTAATAATAATCCCGTTAATATTTATGATTGGTTGCGAGCTTTTCACGGCAAGAGATCCGGAACCGCCGGTGGAACCACGCTCCACTTTTCAACCAGCTCTCTCATCTGATATTGTCCTGACCAATTTAGTTCACTCGCTTAGTGAAAAGAATACTCAAAATTATCTTGCATGTCTGACCGGGAATTCATTTCAGAAGCTGAATTACACATTTGTCCCAAGTGCCGAGGCAATTTCAAAATTTCCCATATTTCTTGAAGAATGGTCTTTGCTTAATGAGGAACAGTATCTCAATAACATTATTGCGAAAATACCTGAAGAAACTCCAATTACCCTGTCACTTCAGGATACCGTTAGGACTATTCAGGGGGACAGCGTTTTTTACTCAGCCAGGTACATTTTAACAGTACCTCATAATGATGTAAATAAACCCACAAGCTTTCAGGGGGAGCTAAAATTTAAGTTAATAAGAGATGCACAGAATTTCTGGTCTATTTTCTTCTGGCAGGATATAAAGACTTCCGCAACTCCCTCATGGAGTGAATTAAAAGGAGTGTTTTATTAAAAAATATCTGCCAATTTTTGTAATTATAATAATTGCCGGTTGTAATCCATTTGCACCAACAGAGGATTTTTCAGATACGGGAAATAACTCCCCAATTTCGGACCAGACAACTATAGACGGCGTTTTTCAGAATATGAGATACGCGTACAATTTCAAGGACACACTTATTTATGGAAAGATTCTGAGCGATGATTTTGTGTTCACTTACCGCGATTATGATGCGGGATATGATGTTTCCTGGGGTCGTAATGAGGAAATGAGAGTAACTCATAGTCTTTTCAGAAACTGCGAGAGGCTTGACCTGATATGGAATAACGTGGTGATCAGTTCCGGAGACTCGATTAACTACATGCAAATAAGGAGTTTTAATTTGCTGATTACTTTCAATCCTTCGGACATTGTGAGAATTGATGGGAGGGTGAATCTGAATTTCGTTAAGAAGGATAATGTCTGGAAAATATCGCGATGGTTAGACGAATCAAATTTTTAGTATAAAATATGTTATATTTTGCATTAAAGGAATCTGTAAGATCGATTGGAAGAACAAAGCTTGCGTTTTTCTTCTCTTTGTTTTCCATGACAACTGCTTTGCTGCTTATACAGTTGTCGGTTATTGCCTATTTTCTTTCGGCGGTTCTGGAAGAAAAAATTATTGAGACTTTTAAGATAAATATTTTTCTTGAGGAGAATATTACTCCGGACGAAATTAAAAGTACGGAAGAAGAATTAAGACGAAAACCATATACCAAGGAACTTGAATATATATCCAAGGAAAAAGCAGCTGCTGACTTCATAAAAGAAACAGGAGAAGATTTCCGGGATATACTGGACTTTAATCCCCTTCCGGCGTCCTTTACGCTAACTCCCGACAGATCTTACATGTATGATGGGAAATCGGAAGAAATAATCAAAGACCTCAGGAAGTTGCAGATTGCCACTTCAATAGAATTTCAAAACAGTTTCCTGAATGACGTGAATAAATATATGCGCAATGCGAACAGATATATTGTCGGATTGACAATTTTTCTAATAATACTTGCTGTGTATATGGTCTATTCAACTTTAAGGCTGATAATTCAAAGTAAAAAAGAAGAAATTGAAACAATGAAACTTGTAGGGGCTTCCACCTTTGCTATAAAACTACCCATTATTCTTAACGGGATACTCCTGGGGCTGCTGGCTGGAATAATAACTATTGGAGTAATGGCAGCCATACATTTGTCTATAAGAAATCAATTTGATGTTTTTATGTACCTTAATCAGAAAAACTATCTCATATACATTGCTGTGGTTTTTTTAATCGGACCTTTCTTAGGATGGTTTATCAGCATACTGACGCTCAGAAGAGTTTCATTAAGATTTTAGAAATTAAAGTAAAAAGAAGCGTATGAAAAAAAATCATTTATTAAAAATTCTTTTATTATTCTTACTTCTTGCTTTCGGAGGAAGCATTGCCCAGACGGAAAAACAGCCACCCATTATCCCTTCCGAAGGAAGTATTGACCCAAAAGAGTATAAAGTCGGTCCCGGGGATATTCTTTTTCTTTCTATAAAAGGTATAGAGGAATATAATTTCAATCTGGGGGTAACTCCCGAGGGGAGCGTGTATATTCCAAAGACTGGTGGAATTGACTTAAGAAACCTGACTCTTTATGAGGCAAAGGAACGAATAAAAGAAAGAGTTCTTAAAGAATTCCGGAATGTTGAAATTTTTATATCACTCGCCAGCTACAGGACTATAAAAGTCTTCCTTCACGGGCATGTTAAAAACAGCGGCTCAATTCCACTTGCTGCTAATGCAAGGGCATCTGATCTCTTTACAAATCAGGACATACTTTTACAAGATCCGGATTTGAGGAATATTAGAATTACCAGCAGTGATGGCAGCGTAAAACGTTTCGACTATAAGGCTTTCCTGAGATATGGAAAGAAGTCAATGAATCCTCTGCTGGAAGACGGCGATTATGTTTATGTGACTAAGGAAGATAATACAGTCAGCATTATGGGAGGGGTAAAGTATTTCGGCAAATACCCTTACGTGGAAAATGAAGATGTAAAGAGTCTTATTGATTTAGCTGGGGGTTTTACCAAAAAAGCCCGGGAAGATTCAATTGAGGTTATTCGTTATGATGATAACCGCCTGACACAGAAAAGTTATTTCTACGATCTGAAGGATATCGAGAGAAACCGAATCATACTTGAAAAGGGGGATATTGTGGTTGTGCGGGAGCATCCCTTGATATATGAAGACAAGGTGGTTATAATCAACGGATTTGTCAGGACTCCCGGAGTTTATAAAATCGTGGATAACGTTACTACTTTGCACGAGATAATTGAACAAGCCGGGGGATTTTTACAGGAAGCTTCATTATCCGACGCAACGCTTACGCGAAGTATAGGAATTAAAGAAGTTGACCCCGAATTCGAAAGGCTGAAACTCATACAACGAGAAAATATGACCGATGATGAGTATGATTACCTGAAATCCAAATCACGACAGCGACCCGGGAAAATAGTAGTGAACTTTGTTAAACTGTTTTCCAACAATGACAGGAGCGAGGATATCGTCCTGAGGAAAGGGGACATTATTGATATCCCTGAGGCAAAAAATTACATAATAATTCTGGGACAGGCAGTAAATCCCGGCAAAGTGCCATTTAATGAGAAGTACTCGGTGGATGATTATATAAGCATAGCGGGAGGATTTGGCTGGAGGGCATTGGAATCGGACGTGAGGGTAATAAAAGTAAACACAGGTGAATGGGTGGATGCCGATGATATAGATCAGCTTGAACCGGGGGATACAATCTGGATTCTAGAAGATCCGCCTCCTCCAAAATTCTGGGATATTTTCACCACTTCATTAACTATACTGGGACAAGTGGCAACAGTAATTGCAGCAACCGTAGCAATAATAGTGAGCATGAGGTAATATGTCAATACATTATATTCTTAACGCAATTATAACCCATAAAAAAAGAATTATTGCCCCTGCAGTAACAGGGACTGTTTTTTTGTTCCTGATTCTTTATTTTATTTATCCGATTACATACAAATCGACCGTTACAATCTTACCTCCTGAACAGAAATCCTCTCCGGGGTTGAGTTCATTGCTGCAGGGAGCAAGTTTTGGCGACATGCTTATGTCAACAGGAAGTGCAAATGCCCAGCTCTATGGGGAGATATTAAAAAGCAGATCCGCTTGCGAATATGTGGTGAAAAAATTGGACTTGTATGAGTACCTTGACAGAAATAACCTCCAGGATGCTGCAGAAAAATTAAAATCGGAAATGGATATAGATATCAGCAAGGAAGGAATAATTAAACTATCCTACCGAACCAGGACTCCCCTGTTCGGATTTTTTTCTTCCTCTTCAGATTCCATAAAAAAACTAAGTGCTCACATATGCAATGCCTATGCGGAAGCGCTTGACTCAATTAACAAGATTAAACTCACCGCTAAATCGAGAAAGACAAGGATATATATAGGCGAGCAGATTGATATAACCAAGTCGAAACTCGACTCGGTTGAAACTGAACTTTACACTTTTCAAAAGAAGCATAAAGCAGTTTCCATGACTGACCAGTTGAAGGTCTCCATAGAGGCAGCCGCAAAATTAAAGGGGGAACTAATCGCAAACGAAATCAACCTTGGTTATCTGTCCCAGAATCTCAACACAGATAACACCATCCTTCAGTCCATCCGTAAGAAGAATGCAGAATTGAAGGAACAGTTGAGCAAACTGGAGTCATCCAACAACGATTTCATGATCGCTTTTAAGGACGCACCCGAGTTAGGTGTGCAACTGGCAGGAATATACAGGGAGTCAAAAATACTTAATGAAGTTTATTTGCTTCTTCAGCAACAATTTTACAAGGAAAAAGTACAGGAGAACCGTGATATCCCGACTGTTGAGGTGCTGGATACAGCAATTGCTCCCACAAAAGCTGAGAGTCCAAGAGTTGTATTTGCAACTATTGTAGGGGGAATTATTATTTTTCTGCTTCTGTCCTTGTCAGTTATTATAGATTATAAAAAGATGAACAAGTATTTAAATCCCGGAAAAGAGAGCAGCAAATGACAAACAGCAGTTCACTGAAGAAGGTAGCAGTAGTTACTGGAGGTGCCGGGTTTTTAGGCTCACACCTGTGCGACAGACTTTTATACGAGGGCATGAAAGTAATCTGCATAGATAATCTTATTACGGGGAATCCGGACAACATTTCGCACCTGATTGGAAATGAAAATTTCCTATTTATAAAACACGATATAACTAACTATATCCATGTTCCGGGTAAAGTGGATTACATACTCCATTTCGCCTCCCCCGCAAGTCCAATTGATTACCTGAAACTTCCGATACAAACGCTGAAGGTCGGCTCCCTGGGAACTCACAAAGTGCTTGGACTTGCCAAGGAAAAGAATGCGGTATTTCTCCTCGCTTCCACAAGCGAGGTTTATGGCGATCCGGACATTCATCCCCAAAAGGAAGATTACTGGGGAAACGTGAATCCTATCGGGCCTCGAGGAGTCTATGACGAAGCAAAACGGTTTGCTGAAGCCCTGACTATGGCTTACCATCGATATCACAATGTGGCAACCAGAATCGTAAGGATTTTTAACACTTACGGACCGCGGATGAGATTGCATGACGGAAGAGCTTTGCCAGCATTTATTGGTCAGGCACTATCAGGAAAAGATGTTACAGTTTTCGGGGATGGTTCTCAGACACGGAGTTTTTGCTATGTAAGCGACCAGGTCGACGGCATTTATAAGCTGCTGATCTCACCGGAAGTTGAACCAGTAAATATCGGCAATCCGGACGAAATCACTATGAAAGAATTTGCAGAAGAGGTTATCAATCTCACAGGTTCCAGGAGCAAGATAATATTTCAGGAACTTCCAGAAGACGATCCAAAAGTGCGCCAGCCCGATATTACCAAAGCAAAGAAACTACTGGGCTGGGAACCCCAAGTGCAACGACACGAGGGCTTGCTAAGAACCATTGAATTTTTCAAGCAGCAATTAAAAATTGATTGATGAATTCAAAACAGTTTTTTAAGACGGTTGCCGGTGCTTCTCTGCTGATAATCCTCTTCAATTTGCTCTCCCGATTTCTTGGATTATTAAGAGAAATTATTTTCGCACATAACTTCGGGGTTAGCGAAGAGTTTGAGATATACTTAATTACCGCAGTCTTTCCCACCGTAATCAATCTTATCTTATATTATCTTGGACAAAACTTTTTTATACCTGTCTATAATAAAACTAAAAACGAACATCCTGAATCGTTAAACTCTGTGACTCAGAAATCGGTAATCTTCTTTGCCTTGGTTGCCTTGCTTACCGCACTGGTGCTGGAGTTTTTTTCTCCAGAGATAATTTCTTTTTATGTCAATTCACAGAATCCGGTAATGCAGGAACTTGGATTAAACATATTCCGGATTCTGCTGCTCACTATTCCAATGACCGCAGTGGTTTCTATAATTGCAGCTTATCACCAGGCACGGTACGATTTTAAGATCCCGATTATTTCTCAAATTCTTTTGAACGTTGTTTTTATTGCTGTACTGATACTTTTCTCAAAGGACTATAACATTTATTCCATAACCATAGCATTTGTGAGTGCAACTTTTATTCAGCTGGTTTATCTTCTCTTTGTTACTCCGGAAATATTCCGCGGAACAAATCCGAAATTACTTTTTAACATCAGGGAGTACAAGGGTATTTCATTCTCTTTACTTATTATCCTCCTTATAGAGATAACAGGTCAAATGTATGTGGTCTTTGACAGGTATTTTTACGAGTACGTAAACAAAGGAGGTTTTGCAGTGTTAAACTATGCAACTACAGTATATTTACTCCCGGTTGCATTTATCAGTGCGAGTCTCTCACTGGCTATCTTCCCCAAAATCTCTGATACATACCATAAAAAGGATTATAATAGTTTTAACCGGTCAATTAATGATGGATTCTTAGTACTTGGATTTATACTTGCCGCTTTTACGGCGGTTTATTTCTTCTATGGCGATTTTATAATCGGCTTATTTTATCAACGGGGACAGTTCTCAGCAGTCGAAACTCTCCGCACAGAATCACTTCTCCGGATTTTGTCTATTAGCCTCATTTTCTACGGCATATACGCAATAATACATAAAGTCTATTTTGTAATCGAAAAGCTCAAACCCCTTTTATACATAAATATTGCGGCAATCGGTATAAAATTCTTAGGAAATACAATTCTGGTAAATCTCTATCAGGAGATGGGATTGGCTTTAAGCACTATTATTTCCTACTCATTTCTGTTCTTTGCATCAATCACCTATTTATTGCTAAGGAAGGAAATAATTATAAAGCCAGATACACTAAAGGAATTTTTTATTGTGCTTCTCAATACCGGAATTTCAATATTAGCCGCATATATATTTAATTACTTTATCGAACCGGTAAATGTTCCCCCTTCTCTTGTCGGGATTTTGATTTTCGGAGTAGTGTTCTCGGTCAATTCATATCTTTCCGGCTCAAGGATCATGTTTCTTTTTATCGAAAACTATCTGCCGTCGGGATTAAGCAGCAAAATTCACAACAGCGGTGGGAAAAATGAATAACTATAAAACCGGGGTTTTAGAGAGAATCAATTCTAACAAGCTACTGAAGTCTCTTTTCATTTTCTTTTCTAATAATTTTTTATACCTTTTACGATCAGTGAGATTAAATCGTAAAAAGGGAAAAGGAATTTTAATAGTCTCCTTACACTTGATGGGGGATACTGTTTACACAATTCCGGCAATAAGACATTTGCTAAGGGATAATCCCGGTAAGAAATTTCATGTATTGTGCTTTGCCCCGGGAAGAAAGCTTTACTCGGAATTCTTCCCCGAAATAGAAATACATGCGATTTCTAGAAAAGATTTTATAAAAAACAGAATTGCAGGAAAAAAAGTGAGGGAAGTCGTAAACCGCATAAATGCAGAAACAATAGTCGATATTACGGGAGCAATAACATCCGTAACATCAGTTCTGTTCGCATCGGGCAAACTTACCGGAATGAATTTAGCCGAGTACAAAAAAGTGTATGCTCACTTCACACCTTTGCGTACTGAACCCCACTTGATGGATATGTATCTCGATGCAGTTTCGGTTTTGTTAAAAGCCCCGGTGGACAAAAAACTTTACGAATTCAAACCTACACCGGGCATTCCGGGCAAATTATTGATCTTTCCCTTTGCAGGATGGAGTGCCAAAGAGTGGGGTTTTGAGAAATTCCTTGAGATCGCCAAATTTCTGAAGGAAAACTATATCGTAGAGTTCATAGCAGAACCGGGACAACTGACACCGGAAAGGGAAAGTAAACTTGCCGGTAATAAAATAAAGGTAAATTATTCCGGATCACTGGATGAACTGTTCAGGCTTATTAAGGACTGTTCCCTCTTCATTTCCAACGATTCCGGACCTCTGCGTGTAGCCCAGGCTCTGGGTAAACCGGTATTCATAATCTACGGACCTTCGAATCCGGATTATTCAATTCCCTTCCCCGTTTCCTCTGACGGAATTGGAGATAATGCGGGGTATATCAGAAAATTTATTCATTGCTCCCCTGCAGGTACACAATTCTGCCACACGCTTGGGGGTAGAAGATGTCCCACGATAGAATGCATGAGAGAACTTTCTGTTGATAATGTGTATGCGAAACTTAGCAGATTTTTACTAAATCTTGGTACCAGGACGTGAGGATGTTAAAGAACATATTTGCTCATGCAAGCATATTTCGCGAAGTCTTCACATTTAGAGGAATGGCGCTTGGTTTCATGTCCGCCCTAATTCTCTCACTCTTCTCGGGGATCATGGCATTTCTATTTATCCCGGTCATTATTCTTTACCTGGTAGTGTTGGATAAAACAGAAATCATTCTGATGTTAATCGTGTTTTCATTTCTCGCTGTAACAAGGAATATAAGCAGTGAATTGCGTGATGTACTCCAGTATATGAATATTCTTCTCCTTTTTCTTCTGCTGGTAAAAAAGCATCTGAAAAAAGAGCTTACTCTTCCGGATATGCCAAAGGAATTATACGTTTTCCTGGGAGTGTACATAAGTGCATTGCTGATTGCTTCAGTATTTGCAGGACAAGTATTTACCGGACTGGATCATATATTCCGTCAGGTGATTTTCCTGGGAATGTTCTATGCCATTTTTCTGCTGATTGAAAACCGGCAGGCTGCGTACTATCCGGCATACGGAATAATTGCCGCGGCATTATTCCAGGGAGTTATAACCATCTATTCCCTTTACCAGGTGAATTTCGATCTGACACAGTTTGGCGCAGATTACTTTCTTTCTCTCAGTGCCGATCTGACACTTAATAAAAACACCATAGGGATATATTTGTTGTATGGACTGATACTTTCCGCGGTGCTTTTCAGATTCCGGGAATCATTTATATATAAATCTCTCATCACGGGCATAATATTTATTCTACTCATCGGAATGATTCTGATAAATTCCCGGGCAGTATTGCTTGCACTTGCTGTTTCATTCCTTTTTCTCCTATATAAACTCAAAGTAAAGTATTTTTACTACAGCCTTACCGGATTACTGATATTGGTTGCGATGGTTTTCCTCCCTCCCTTCAATGAGTTTTTTGAACTCTATTTCCGGGTGGAAGAACTTTTCGGACAGCGGGACATAATAACGCAGTCATCATGGAGTCTTATTCAGAACGAATGGTTGATGGGTACCGGACCAGGTGGGACAAAAGCTCTCATTTATAAATATATCCCATTCATGCTCGGTTCACCGGAGGAAATGTGGATACGTCATCACTTTTACCAGATTGAATATGGTCATGCACATAACTACTTTTTATTCATGCTTTCCGATCTAGGTGTATTAGGATTAGCGGCCTCCCTTATTCTCTGTTACGCGTATATTAAAATTGGTTTAACAGTTATGGCAGCATACAAACAGATAGAGCCAAATCTTTACTTTTTCTCCGCAGCTTTATTAAGTCTCGGAATAGGTATGTTTGTAAGGGGATTCTTTGAGTGGGGTGGTATTTTGGGATATGGAATGATAAACACCGATTTACCATTCTGGACGGGTTTTGCAATTCTCATATACCTTCATACCCTCCAGATTCATAGCACAAAATCTGCGTGAAACCGGATTTTCCGCAAGCTTTCTGTCCCAAAAGTATTGCAAGAAAATCATTTAAAATTGAAATTTATATCAATTATTACAAATTCTATTATTATTTTTGTAAGTTGGATTGATTAATCTATTTACAAAATATATTCTTGAAAAGATTCCTACTAAGGCTATAAGATGAAAAACTATTTGCGGACGATTACGGGAAAAAAAGTAGTTGTTACCGGCGGACTTGGATTTGTCGGACACAATCTGGTAAAAAAACTGGTAAACGAATACCAATGCGATGTAACGGTTGTGGACGACTGCAGCAACAGCAGTCCTGCTGTAATGAATGAAATCAAAGACCGGGTGAAGATAAATATAATATCCATTCTTGATGATAAAAACTTCTTCCCTTTGCTTGATGATGCACAGTATATTTTCCATCTTGCCTGTATTCAAATAGGTCTCGCCACATCACAGCCTTTTCTGGACCTCCACGTAAACGGTGAAGGGACACTGAAAATCCTTGATTATCTTCAACAAAACAGAAGTGAAAAACTTGAACGCATACTCTACACGTCTTCCGCATCTGTATATGGCAGCAATACAAAACTCCCTTTGGAGGAGGATGATCCGAAGAATGTTTTAAGTCATTATGCCGCATCCAAACTGCTGGGGGAGAACTACATGAATGTTTATAACGTTACGTTTGACCTTCCGGTAACAATAGTCAGATACTCAAATGTATACGGTTACGGTCAATCCCCGCGTAATCCCTATTGCGGAGTACTTGGTAAATTCGTGCACAACGCACTGACCGGTGCAGCGCTTAAAGTATTCGGTGATGGTGAACAAACAAGGGACTACACATTTATTGAGGATGCTTTGACTGCAACCATATTAGCCGCCGTACACCCGAAAGGACTCGGGGAAACCTACAACATAGGTACTTCGGTTGAGACCTCAGTAAACAAGCTTGTTGATCTTATCGGGGCGATGGGAATATCGTCATCTGTGGAATACGTGCCCGA